>DATNIT010000033.1:0-6700 GCA_035604335.1 Allostellaceae bacterium
AGCCGCTGCCGGAAGATGGCATGGCGGCGGAGGTGGTGATCGACGAACTCGTCCGCGATACCGAGGGCGGGATTCTCGGCTCCGGCAGCGGACGCTTCTTCGGCTGGGTCATCGGCGGCACGCTTCCGGTAGCCTTGGCGACGGATTGGTTAACGTCCGCCTGGGATCAGAATGCCGCCTCGAATGCGACCGCGCCCGCTGAGGCCGTGGTCGAGGAAGTCTGCGGGGCCTGGGCGAAAGAGCTGCTCGGGATTCCCCGCTCCGCATCCTTTGCGTTCGTGACGGGCTGCCAAATGGCCCATACGACGGCGCTCGCCGCCGCACGGCACAAGCTACTCGCCGACCGCGGCTGGAACGTCGAGACATCAGGGCTTTCCGGAGCACCGGCCCTGCGGATTTTGACCACGGAGAACCGTCACGAGTCGATCCTGCGCTCCGCGCGCCTGCTCGGCCTCGGCACCGACGCGGTGGATTACGTCCAGAGCGACAACATGGGGCGCATGGAGATGGGCGCGCTCGAGGCCGCACTGCGGCGCGCGGGTGATGCACCCATCGTCGTGTGCTTGCAGGCGGGAGACCTGAACACCGGCGTCTTCGATCCTTTCGAGCGGGCTTGCGAGCTCTCACACGCGGCCAAGGCCTGGGTCCACATCGACGGGGCGATCGGGCTCTGGGTAGCCGCCAGCGAGCGCCATCGGCGTCTGCTCGACGGCGCCAAATCCGCGGATTCCTGGGCCACCGACGCACACAAATGGCTGAACGTGCCGTTCGACTCCGGCCTCGTGTTCGTGGCCCACGCACCCGCGCATCGCGCGGCTTTCTCGCAGGACACGAGCTATTCGATCCCGCGCGAAGGGTTGCGCAACCAGAAGGACTGGAACCCGGAGTGGTCGCGGCGCGGTCGCGCTTTTCCGGTCTACGCAGCGATGCGCGCGCTCGGTCGCAAGGGGATCGCCGAGATTGTCGAGCGCTGCTGTGTGCACACGGGCCGGCTGGTCCGGGGCATCGGCGCGCTAAAGGGCGCCGAGCTCGTGGCGGCGCCCGTTATCAACCAGGCGCTGGTCCGGTTCATGTCGCGGGACGGCGATCACGACCGCTTCACAGACGAGGTCATTCGCCGTCTCCAGGCACAGGGCGTCGCGTGGTTCGGTGGCGTCACCTGGCGTGGAATGCGGGTGATGCGCGTCTCCGTCTGCAACTGGCGCACGACCGACGAGGACATCGATCGCACCATCGCGAGCGTCGAGGAGGCACTGGGTCATGGCTAGGCAGAATGGCAAGGCGAAGACATGCATCACGTTCGCCCGCGTGAAATCGCCGGTCGGCGAGATCGTGCTGGCGTGCAAGGGCGACGCACTTTGCGCGCTCGAGTTCGCCGATGCCGAGAAGCGCATGGTGGCGTGGCTCGGGCGTCGCTTTGGGGATTTCGAGCGGGTCGAAGCCGCCGATCCCGGCGGCGTGTGCACGCGGCTCGGCGCCTATCTCCTGGGCGACCTTGAGGCGCTTGACGACATCGTCGTGGATGGCGGCGGCACCGAGTTCCAACGCAAGGTCTGGAAAGGTTTGCGGCGCGTCGCTGCGGGCAAGGTCGTGAGCTACCAGGGGCTGGCGGAACGACTAGGCATGCCCAACTCGGTCCGCGCGGTCGCGCGCGCCAATGCGCTCAACCCCATCAGCATCGTGGTGCCGTGCCACCGCGTGATCGGCAGTGATGGATCGCTCACCGGCTATGGCGGCGGGTTGCCGCGCAAGCGCTGGCTCCTGGAACATGAAGGCGTGGTGTTGCCCGTGGTCGGCGCGAAGGTCAGGTGGGATCGCCGGTATCCGGCACCAGGCCCGCGGCCTTGATGCCCGCGACGGCGCAGAGCTCGTCGTTGACCGAGGTGTCGCCGCTGATGCCGACGGAGCCGATAATCTCGCCGCCGCCGTTCCGGACCAGCACGCCGCCGGCCACCGGCACCATGCGGCCATCCGCGAGCTCGGTGAGCACGTTGAAGAAACCCGGTGCCTTTTGCGCCCGCCGCTCGAGCTCGCGGCCGCCGAAGCCCATGCCAAGCACTCCCCAGGCCTTGGCGGTGGCGATCTGGGGTCGGAGCAGGCTCGACTTATCCTCGCGCTTGAGCACCATCAGATGCCCGCCGGCGTCGAGCACCGCTACAGTGAGCGGCTGATAAGCACGGGCACGTCCTTCCGCGAGCGCCGTATCGACGATGATCGATGCGGCCGCCAGTGTGAGCTTCGTCATGGCTCCTCCATTGGTCTTTTACGCGAGAAAGGCGAGCACGAAGTTCTCGTTGAACCGCTTGAAGGAATCACTCTCGTTGCCGTCACGCTTAGCCGAGCTCGACCAAAACGGGTTGGTGATCCGAGGCGTCCGTCTTCACGTCGACCTCGACGCGGCGCAACCGGTTCGCGAGATCGCCGGTGAGAAAGACAAAGTCACGACAGTTCGGTCCCTTGGGCCACTGATCGGCGTCATAGATCCCCGCCGTCGGCGCGTGCGGCTTTCCCGGATGGCGTACGGTCCAGGCATCGCGAAAGGCGGGTACGCCCACGGGGAAAGGCGACAGCATGCGAGTGTACTCGAGCCATCCCGGCTCGAAGTTGAAGTCGCCGCAAACGAGAGCGCTCGCGGGCCTCGGCACGGCACGATAAAGGCCGTCGGAGCCGCCATCGCCGGGCGTCGCCGCGCGCCGCGCCACCTCCTCGTGGCGCCCGCGGATGGCGTCCACCTGCGCCAGCCGATGCATTTCCGAATAGAACTCGAGATGGGTGGTGACGACGCGGAGCGGGCCGAAAGGCGCCTGCACCACGGCCTCCAACGCCAGGCGCTGCATGCTTCGAATCCCGGCGTCGGCCGGCTGTGGCAGAAGGTGCGGCAAGACCTGCAACACCGGCAACCGCGATAGCACCATATTGCCGAAATACTGGCGCTTGCCGCCGGGCGAGCCGAAGTCGAGAGCTGGGCGGAAGATGGGCGTATAGCCTGGCAGCAGCGCCGAGACGGCCGCGGCCTGATTCGCACCCGCACCCTTGTCGAGATCGGGGAAATTGACCGCCAGCTCCTGGAAACAGACCACGTCGGCATCGCCGAGCCGGCGCGCGGTTTCGACGATGCGCCGGAAATCGATCCGGCCGTCAGCGCCCTTGCCGTATTGAATGTTCCAGGTAATCAGGATCAAAGGTTGCTCCTTCGCTTATCCGGAAATGCGCTGCCGCTGGGTCGCGGCCTCGTAGGCTTGCCGGGCGGCGGTCACCTGCGTCCGGGCGGAGACTTCCGGCACCGCCACGTCCCACCAGGCGCCGCCCTCGACGGTGCTGGCCGCCGGGTCTGTCGCGATGACGATGACGCTGGTGCGCCGTTCCTTCTTGGCATTGGCCAGCGCGCCCTCGAGCTCGCCGATGCCGGAGACCGCGCGCGTGACGGCTCCGAGACTCGCCGCGTGCGCCGCGAAATCGACTCCCGAGCCCGCCGGGAACAGGTTGTTGAAGGACGCGCTGCCGCTCGCAGCCTGCAGGCGATTGATGCAACCGAAGCCGCCGTTGTCGAGCACCACGATGGTGAGCTTGCGGTCGAGCTGGACCGAGGTCGCGATCTCCGAGTTCATCATCAGGTAGGAGCCGTCGCCGACGAGTACATAGACCTCGCGCTCGGGTGCTGCGAGCTTCACGCCGAGGCCGCCCGCGATCTCGTAGCCCATGCAGGAATAGCCGTACTCGACGTGATAGGTACCAGGGAGCCGAACGCGCCAGAGCTTGTGCAGCTCGCCCGGCAGCCCCCCGGCTGCGCAGACCACGATATCGTCGGAATCCGCCGAGCGGTTCACCGCGCCCAGGACTTGGGCGTCCGAGGGCAAGGGCGCGTTGCTCGCGGCGGTCAGGCGCTCCACGGTCGCGTTCCAGCCGCGCATCAGCTGCCGGGCTTTATGGGTCCAGGATGCCGGCGTGCGGGCGGTTCCGAGGCGGCTGGAGAGAGCCTCCAGCCCCGCTTTGGCGTCGCTTACCAGTGGCAACGCGCCGTGCTTGCCGGCGTCGAAGCCCGCGGCGTTGAGTTGGATCAGCATTGCCGCAGGGTTGCGAAAGAGACTGCGCGAGGCCGTCGTGAAGTCGGAAAGGCGGGTCCCGACGGCCAGGATGACATCCGCCTCGGCGGCAAGCACATTCGCGGCCGAGGAGCCGGTGACGCCGATGGCGCCGACCGCCAGGGGATGATCCCAGGGCAGGGCGCCCTTGCCGGCCTGAGTCTCGGCGACGGGTATGCCGTGACGCTCCGAGAACGCCGACAGCGTGTCGCTGGCGATGGAATAGTGCACGCCGCCGCCTGCGACCAAAAGTGGCGCTTTGGCCCGTGTCAGTGCCGCCGTCGCCTCGGCGAGCTGGACCGCATCCGGTGGCGGCCGCCGGAGCCGCCAGAGCCGTGGGCGGAAGAACTCCTCGGGGTAGTCGTAGGCCTCGGTCTGCACGTCCTGGGGCAGCGCCAGGGTCACCGGCCCACACTCGGCGGGATCGGTGAGCACGCGCATCGCTTGGGGCAAGGTTTGCAGGATCTGCTCGGGCCGGGTGATGCGATCCCACCACCGCGAGACCGGCCGGAAGCAGTCATTCACGCTCAGTGTCGGCTCGGCGAAGCTCTCGATCTGCTGCAATACCGGGTCGGGCCGGCGGCCCGCGAAGACATCGCCGGGCAACAGAAGCAATGGCAGCCGGTTGGCATAGGCGACCGCGGCCGCGGTCACCATGTTGGTGGCGCCCGGCCCGATCGAGCTCGTGCACGCCATCAGACGCCGGCGCCGGTGCTGCTTGGCGAAGGCGATGGCGGCCAGCGCCATGGCCTGCTCGTTGTGAGTCCGAAGCGTCGGCAGCGCTTCCCGAGCCTCGTAAAGCGCCTCGCCGAGCCCCGCAACGTTGCCGTGGCCGAAGATCGCGAATATGCCTCCTAGCAGCGGCACCTCGCGGCCGTCGATCTCGCCGCGCTGGGCCACCAGGAAGCGCACGAGAGCCTGGGCCATGGTGAGACGAAGGGTGCTCATGGTCTAGTCTACCTACACCCCCGCGTGGTAGGGATCAGGCGCGATGCCGTCCCCGTGCTGCGGGATCGCAAGGGGAACACGCCACCATGTCACCAGCCTCGACCAAGCGAAACAATCGCGCAACCGCCTACTCCTATCTCCGCTTCTCGACACCTGACCAGCTGAAGGGCGACAGCTTCCGCCGTCAGACAGAGCTATCCCAACACTATGCCGAGGAGCACGGCTTAGACCTCGATGACAAGCTGACGTTTCACGACTTGGGTGTCTCTGGCTTCCGAGGAAAGAACGTCACCAAGGGCGCCCTCGGAGATTTCATCAAGGCCATCGACACAGGGCGCGTTCAGTCTGGATCGTACCTCCTCGTGGAAAGCCTTGACCGTCTCTCACGTGACACAGTGATGAACGCGTTCAATCGCTTTCAGGACATTCTCTCCAAAGGCGTCACCATCGTCACCTTGCAGGACGGCAAGGCCTACACAGCGAGGTCACTCAACGAGAGCTTCGGTGACCTCATGGTGTCACTCACGATCATGTTCAGGGCCAACGAGGAGAGCGCCACGAAGGCCAGACGGATGAAGGCAGCGTGGCAGGCGAAGCGTAAGCGTGCGAGTGAGAACGGGGAGAAGCTGACCTCTAGGTGTCCGTCGTGGCTACAGCTTGACCGTGTTGCCAGTGGAGGACGCAACGGTGCCTTCAAGGTCAACTCAAAGCGCGCAGACATCCTCCGTCGCATCTTCGACCTCACCATCAACGGTCACGGCAAGGGCTCTATCGCCCGCATGTTGAACCGCGAGGGCGTGCCAGCGTTCGGAGGGGGCAAGGGCTGGTATCCTTCGAGCATTCAGAACTTGCTGGAGAGTGAAGCCACGTTCGGAGTGTTCCGCCCGATGAGAGAGGATGGCGACGACGCGAGCGGACTGCGGCGCAGGGTAGCTGAAGGTGAGCCGATCCGAGACTACTTCCCCGCTGTGATCTCTGAGGACACGTTCCTGCTCGCCAAGAAGGCACGCCAAGGGCGCAGGATCGCGATCACGAGGAAGACTGAGAGGATGGCGAACCTATTTACCGGCCTTGCGCGCTGCGGTGTGTGTGATGCTCCGATGCATCTCGTTACCAAGGGCACCAAGAGTGGGCGTGCGGTCCTAGTCTGCTCGAACGCGCGGCGTGGCGTGGGCGGGTGTCGCTACGCCTCGTGGCACTACCCGCTGACCGAGCGCTTCATCATCGAGACGCTGGAGGAGTTGGACCTGCGGGAGTTGTTCCCATCGATCTACAAGACCACAGAGACCACGCTTCAGGCCCTCACGAAGGCGAAGGCGACGGCGGATGCACGCTTGGAGAAGGCGAAGGCAGAGAGCGCCCGCGTGGTGGAACTGCTCGTGTCCCGTCCGACAAGCGAAGCCCTACTGGCGCGCCTGGACGAAGCTGAGAAGGCAGTGAGGACGTTGACTGAGGAAGTCCAGCGCCTAGCGCAGGACACAGCAGCCGAAGCTAGGAAGCTAAAGGACGCTGAGCGAGACCATCACGACGCGCGCACAGCGATGAAGGAGCTTCGCCGCGTTCACCGGAGCAGAGACGCGCGGGCGATCTTCGACCTTCGCGTGAGGCTTCACCAGCTTCTAAGGCGAACGATCAGCGCCATCAAGTTCACGCCAGCACGTGACCGCGAG
>DATNIT010000034.1:0-6672 GCA_035604335.1 Allostellaceae bacterium
GACGGTGCGGGACCGCCGCCGCCCGGATCCGCTCGGCAATCCACTCCATCACTTCGCAGTAACGCCACGCAACCCGACAAGCGCCAAGCTGTACCCGTCTGGGGAACTTGCCACCTTGTTCGAGCCGCGCGATGTGCTGGAAGCTGTAAGGAATGCCAAGCTGTCGTAACTCCTTCTTGGTGATGAGCTGTCTCTCGAGTTGCATCGGAAACTCCCCGTGAAGGGAGCATCGCGACGCCCCGGTTGAAACAACCCAATGGGCGCGGGCAGATTATCAGGATTTCAGGAGCTGCGCGAGCCGCCGTTCCCATTGGCGAACGGCCGTGCGCATTTCGTTCATGTATGTGTGTCGATTATAGATCGCAGCGACGCCCGAAACCGCACCCGAACTGTGGTTTAAGAGCTTCTCGGTCACGTGAATAGGCGTACCGAGCGCCGCTAGGTTGGTAGCGAACGTGCGGCGTAGATCGTGCAGCGTCCAATGTGGAATTGCGCACATCTTATCTAAAGCGTGTTTGGCGGCAGACCAATTGTTGAACACCACCTCGGCATTTTTTTGCGTGGGGAATAGCAAACCGTTCGCGACGTCACCGAGGATGGCGGCGGTCATCTTTCCGAAAGGAAACGTGTGCTCCTTGTTGTTTTTCGTAAGCTGAGGGGGAAGGGTGATGGTCTTGCCCTCCTCACTGATGTACTCCCACCGCAAGGAGGCTATTTCATTGAGGCGCTGACCGGTGAGCAACAGCAGTCGCACGATAGCCCCGTAGGACCCCATCTCCGAGGCGGCGTGCCAGACTTTTTTGATCTCTTCATCGGTCAACACCCGCGAGCGCGACACTGGTTTTGTCGGGCGTTGAAGTCCGTCACAGGGCGAGTGTTCTACATATCTGCGCCTACAGGCCCATCTAAAAAACGTGCGGACGGCCGTGAAGGCGTGATTACACTCTGAAGGGGTCGAGAGAAGTTTGTCCACGATCCCCGCGATGTCCTGCGTCGAGATATCTTCAAGGGACCGGTGTTTGAAGACGGGCAGGAAGTGCCTCTTCAAGAGGCGTGCGGTTTCGTAGGCCGTATCGGCTTTGTTGTTCTGCGTGCAATGGGTCGTCAGGAAGAGTTCGAGCGCATCGTCAAACGCGATCGTCGTCCCGTGCTTGCCGAGGGTAACTTCGGCTAGCATCTCCTTCGCTTTGCTTCGAGCCTTGGCGAGAGAGAGGATCGGATAGCGTCCGATCGTAACGCGCTTCCTATTTTCTCCGTGCATCACGGTGAAGGTCTTCGTACCGCCAGGGCTTACCCGACACCCGAAGGATGGCAGCGTCTCATCCCAATAGGTGATCTGAGCCGCCTGCGGTTTTAGGCTCTTGATTCGAATGTCGGTGAGGTGCGTCTTAGGCACTTTAGTCTCTGCATAGTCTCTGGAAAAGGGCGTGTAGCAGCGTTTTGTGGTGTTCAGCTATGGTATGCTGAAGTAGCGAAAGGTCAATAAAATATGGGATTTTTGGACGGTATGTTCAGCGATGAGAAGGTGCGTCGGCTGATTTTGAGTCTGCCGCGTCTACCATTCCGCCACAGGGGCTGCTCCGAGTGGCCGCGGCAAATATAGCGGCGAGGCGAGCGCGGTCAATCGACGCGGGCGTAGGCGCTGATCGCCGCACCCCTTGCGCGGCCGCGCGCCCTCGGGCTAGATCGCGCGCCTGTCGCAAAGCACCTCGGCGCCACCTTGCTCGAACGCATCATCGCGCCCATCGCCTCTTTCATCGTCGCGACGATCTCCACCTTGGGCTATGGCGGGATCGTCGTGCTGATGGCGATCGAATCCGCCTGCATCCCCCTGCCCTCCGAGATCATCATGCCGTTCTCCGGCTATCTCGTATCGACGGGCCGCTTCAATCTGGCGCTGGTCGCGACGGCGGGCGCCGTCGGCTGCAATGTCGGCTCCACGATCGCCTACGCGATCGGCCATTACGGCGGCCGGCCGCTGGTGGAGCGCTGGGGCGCGATCGTGCTGATGGGAGAGCGCGAGCTCGCATGGGTCGACTGGTTCTTCGGACGCTTCGGCAGCATTGCGGTGTTCGTCGGACGGCTGTTGCCGGTCGTCCGCACCTTCATCGCATTGCCCGCGGGCATCGCGCACATGCCCCAAGGGAAATTCCAGCTCTATACGTTCCTGGGATCCTGGCCTTGGTGCTACGCTCTCGCCTTTGTCGGCGAGCAGCTGGGCGAGCGCTGGAACACCGATCCGAGGCTCAGGGCCTTCATGCACCGGTTCGACGGGGTTATCGTCGCAGCTATCGTCGGCTGCGTCGTCTGGTACGTGTGGGCGCACTTGAAGCACCGCGCGAGACGGAAGGGCTGACCCGGCAATCATGACCACCGCTCGGCCGATCTTGCTCATCGTGCTCCTGGCCAGCATCGCGGTCATCGGCGGCGCGTTGGTGTTCCAGTATGTGATCGGCTTGCAGCCCTGCGAGCTCTGCTTCGCGGAGCGCTGGCCCTATTACGGTGCGATCGCCATCGCCGTGATAGCGCTTGCCACCGGCGCGCGCGGCGCGGTCTGGTGGGTGGGCCTGCTCGCGCTTATCTTTCTGGGGAGCGCCGGGCTCGCCGGCTACCACGTCGGCGTGGAGCAGCATTGGATCGCCGGGCCCACCGCCTGTACCGGCGGCGCCAGCGGCGCCAAGACGCCGGAGGAGCTGATGAAATTCTTGTCCGAGCAGCAACCGGTGCGATGCGACGAGGTGCAGTGGACGCTGGCGGGGGTCTCGCTCGCGGGCTGGAACATCGTGACCTCGCTGGGCTTGCTCGCGGTCACCGCGTTCGGGCTCGGGCGGATCCGCAGGGAGCGCGCGCGGTGACGACGTCCTCGCGCCTCCCCGGCGATCCCACGCCCGAGGAAACGGTCGAGCGGATGATCCGCGTCGACCACGCCGGCGAGTACGGCGCCGTGCGCATCTACGAGGGACAGCTCGCCGTGCTCGGCAAATCCGCGGCCGCCGGCGTCATTCGCGACATGGCCGAGCAGGAATGCCGCCACCTCGAGCGTTTCGAGAAACTGGTGCGGGAGCGCCGGGTGCGCCCGACCGCGCTCTCGCCCATCTGGCACGTCGCGGGCTATGCGCTGGGCGCCGCGAGCGCGCTCCTCGGCGAGCGCGCCGCCATGGCGTGCACCGTTGCCGTCGAGGAAGTCATCGACGAGCACTACCGCGGCCAAGCCGAGAGCCTCGGCGAGGATCAGGCGGCGCTCCGCAGCACGATCGAGGAATTCCGCGCCGACGAGCTCGCGCACCGCGACATCGGCTTGGCCCACGACGCCCGAACGGCGCCCGCGCACGACCTCCTGACCGCCACGGTCAAACTCGGCTCGCGCATCGCCATCTGGCTCTCCACGCGGATCTGATGAGCGAGGCGGCCGCGCCTTCGGTGGCGTTTCAGGATCTCCTGACACTCACCGAGCGCGGGCTCGCCGCCGCCGAGGAAGTGCTGGCCACGGCGAGGCGGCGGCTCGAGGAGTGGGTCGCGCCCGCAGGTGCGATCGAGCCAGGGCGGCTCGACGAGCATCAGTTCGCGGCCCATGGCTTCGCTTGGCTCGCGACCTACGTGACGGCGCTGCGCCAGCTCCGGCGCTGGGCCGAGCGCCTCGATACCGCGCACCGCTTCGGCGAGACCGAGGCACTGATCCTGCAGATCGGCTTCGGCGAATACCTCGCGCAGATCCACGGGGGTATCGCGCTCTCGCAAGGCGAGATCGCGCGTCCCGCCGATCTGGGCCTCGACTGGGAGAGCATGGCGCCGCTGCGCCGGCCGGAGCCGCATCGCCTGATCCGGCGCGGCAATACCGAGCGCGTCCGCGCCCGGCTCGCGGAGCTTCTGAAGGACGCGCTTTCGGGCGGCGGCTTCGGCGCGTTGGGGATCGAGGATCCCACGCTCGAGCTCGTGCGCGATCAGTTCCGCCGGTTCGGTGCCGAGCGCGTGGCGCCGCATTGCCACGGCTGGCACCTGCGGGACGAGCTGATCCCGCTCTCGGTCATCGAGGAGATGGCGAGCCTCGGCGTGTTCGGCCTCACCGTGCCGGAGGAATGGGGCGGCCAGGGGCTCGGCAAGCTCGCGATGTGCATCGTCTCCGAGGAACTCTCGCACGCTTATATCGGCGTGGGCTCGCTCGGCACGCGCTCGGAGATCGCGGCGGAGCTCATCCGCGCCGGCGGTACCGAGGCGCAGAAGCAGCATTTCCTGCGCCGGATCGCCAGCGGCGAGATCCTGCCCACGGCGGCCTTCACCGAGCCCGATGTCGGCTCCGACCTCGCGAGCCTCAAGACGCGGGCGGTGCGCGAGGGCGAGCTCTACCGCATCCACGGCGCCAAGACCTGGATGACCCACGGCAGCCGCTCCGACCTGATGACGCTGCTCGCGCGCACCGACAATGCCTCGCCCGGCTATCGCGGCCTCAGCATGTTCCTCGCGGAGAAGCCGCGGGGGACCGAGAGCGACCCCTTCCCCGCCGCCGGCATGCGCGGCAGCGAGATCCCGGTGCTGGGCTATCGCGGCATGAAGGAATACGAGGTCGCCTTCGACGGCTTCGCGGTGCCGGCGGCGCATCTGCTGGGGGGCGAGGAGGGTCAGGGCTTCAAGCAGCTGATGGCGACCTTCGAGAGCGCGCGCATCCAGACGGCCTCGCGCGCCGTGGGCGTCGCGCAGAACGCGCTCGAGCTGGGCTTGCGCTACGCGCTCGAGCGCCGGCAATTCGGCCAAGCGATCCACGGCTTCTCCCGCGTCGGCGGCAAGCTCGCGTGGATGGCGGTCGAGACCATGACCGCGCGCCAGCTCACCTACTTCGCCGCGCGCGAGAAGGACAGCCACCGCCGCTGCGACATCGAGGCCGGCATGGCGAAGCTGCTCGCCGCGCGTACCGCCTGGGCCAACGCCGACAACGCGCTCCAGATCCACGGCGGCAATGGCTACGCCCTGGAGTACCCGATCTCCCGCGTGCTCTGCGACGCCCGCATCCTCAACATCTTCGAAGGCGCCGCCGAGATCCAGGCCCAGGTGGTCGCGCGAGGGTTGCTGGGCGGGCGGAACTAGCATCTCAGGCGTCGCCGCTACGGTTTGTGCGGAAGAGGCTCGAGGGACCGCGAATGAACCAGTTTCCAGTCAGCGCAAGCCAGGTAGCTAGAATTTTAGTACTCGGAATCGTGCTGAACTCGGGCATAGGCACGACCCTCGCGCAATCGCCGGTGCATCACACCGAGCCGGCCGACCTCTTGAAGAATTGTCCCGTTGGGCACCGCGTCCAATTTGAGATGTCATCGACTACGATCTACATCGATATTCATTCACTGGGCTCCAGCTCCATCTACGATCTGTTCCATTGGGTTTCCGGCCCGGACTGTCCGACGTTTCCCGTGCAGATGAAGAGCGTTCAGCTTGGCGGCACGATTCTGCACGAGCTCGATATCCGGAGCGGCCTTGGCAGGGGATTGATGCGTCTCTATGTGGGTGGCCTTCCGTCAATCGCGGCCTGGGAGCCTAAGTTCCCAAACTTCGATCTCAATCGAAGCGCGACAGAGCCTTGGATCGAAATGCCTCGGCGGGCCGATAATCTGACGGACTATGAGAAACCCATCCTTAGAAATGCGCGCGCCTATCTGATCCACTATCCCGCCCATAACGGTACCGCGGAGCAAATCTATTCCGTCTCATGCAACGGCAAGGAAGGTAATCGGATGTGTTCAGCAAACTATCATGTTTATTCCGACCTCAGAGCCGGTGCGCGATATCTTTATACCCAAACCGATCTGCCGATTCCCGAAATCGTCGAGCCCGAATCGGCTCGCATGGCCTCCTCGGATCCGACAACCGAGCCGGGCGCGATTCTGGAATTTGATGTGCGCCTGCGTGCGTGGATCGAAAGGATGCAGCAGCGACCGTGAATGCAAGACGCCGACGATCGTATTGCAGACCACCGTGACGACAAACCCCGGAGGTTCCATGCCGCAGCGTGTACTCATCACCGCCGGAGCGAGCGGCATCGGTCGCGCGATGGCGGAGGCCTTCGCCGCCGAGGGCGCGCAAGTCTGGGTGGCCGACATCGATAAGGCGGCGCTCGGGACGTGCCCGGCAGACTGGGAGCGCGACGTTCTCGACGTTGCCGACCAGGGCGCAGTGACCGATTTGATGAAGCGGCTCGCCGCGAGATGGAGTGGCCTCGACGTGCTCTGCGCCAATGCCGGTATCGCCGGCCCCACCGCCACCGTCGAGCATGTCGATCTCGCGGACTGGCGGCGGTGCCTGGCCGTGAACCTCGACGGCGCGTTCCTCTTTGCCAAGCACGCCGTGCCACTGATGAAGGCGCAGCGGTCGGGAAGCATCATCCTGACCTCCTCGACATCGGGCCTCTACGGCAATACCGGCCGCGCGCCCTATTGCGCCGCGAAGTGGGGCATCAACGGCCTGATGAAGGTGCTCGCGATGGAGCTGGGGCCGTTCGGCATCCGCGTCAACTCGATCTGCCCGGGCGCCGTCGAGGGCCCGCGCATGGAGGCGGTGCTCGCCCGCGAGGCTGCCCTCAAAGGCACGACGCGCGACGCGATCTATCGTGGTTACGCGTCGGGGACGTCGATGCGCTCTTTCATCGAGGCGCGCGATGTTGCGGCGCTCGCCCTCTTCCTCGCGTCG
>DATNIT010000035.1:0-6421 GCA_035604335.1 Allostellaceae bacterium
CCAACAGATGTCGTCGTCCGACCAAGCGCAACGGCACGCGACGACGCACACCAGACGACGCTGATGTTGCCAAGTTTCGCTATCACTTCAAGAGGCTAAAGGAGGTCCGTCGCACGAGGTTCGGTGAGACGGCGGCTAGAAAGAACAAAGGGTGGTGCCCAGGGGCGGAATTGAACCACCGACACCGTGATTTTCAGTCACGTGCTCTACCAACTGAGCTACCTGGGCGCCGACACGCGGAAGCGGTGGCTTATAGACGGAAAGCGGCAGACGAGTCCAGGGACGCAGCTACGCCCATTAGCTGCCCAAGTATGAAGTTCGGCCGGGGCAATCCGGAGGGTGCACGACCCCAACGGACGTCGGCACCGGCTCGATTCGACACACCTAGTGCCGCGCCAGACCTACCGGCAGGGTCGGTAAGCCGGTGGCTGAGGGCTCCGCGCCAGAGACCGCTTGACTTTCTGTAACTCATTGATTTGGCGCATTAACATACCTTCCGGAGCGATGTTTCCTAGGCAAAAACGCGTCGCATCGCCGGTCCTTGCTTCACCCGCGCCGTGTGACGGGTTAAAGTCAGCCCTCGGTTCCCTCCACAGAAGCCAGGTCTGCCGATAGATGGCCCGGGCGAACCCGAAGAAGACGAGCCACAAGGGACGGGACGCCCACAAAACCCCGCCCAAGCCCAGTCCGAAGAAGCCCGCCAAATCCGCGCCCGTCCGTCTTGGGCCCGCGGATCTCGGCTGGATTCCGAGCCGGCTGCGCTCGCTCTATCGCGACGCCTACCCGCGCTTCTCAGAGGAGGAGATGCAGCGCCGGCGCCACGACATCGAGCGCATTATGGAGGCCGCGAAGATCGAGCACCTGCTGGTCTGCGGCTTCAACCGCAGCGGCACCGCCGTGCCTTGGCTCACGGGCTGGCCGGTGACGGCGGAGGCGATCGGCGTGCTGTCGCCGGGTCTGCCGACATCGCTTTTCGTACAGCACTACAATCACGTCCCGCTCGCGCGCCAGATCGCGCGCGCCGAGGTCGAGTGGGGCGGCGAGTCGACGATCCGCCGAACGGTGGAGGAGCTCGCGCGCCGCGGTGCCCGGGTCGGGCGCGTCGGCGTCATCGGCATGCTCTCCTACACCCAGCACGACATCCTCGCCGCCCGCTATGGTCGCGCGATCGACCTCAACGCAGCTTATGCGCGGCTTCGCCTGGTGAAATCCTCCGAGGAGATCGAGTGGCTGAAGCTCGGCGCCGCCATGAGCGACCACGCCATGAATGCGCTGCGCGAGGAGATCAAGCCCGGTCTCACCGAGCATGACCTGATCGACGCGATCGAGCGCGCCTATGTCCCCTGGGGCGGGACGAACCTCATTCATTTCGTCGGCGCCACCTCGATGGAGGCACCGGACCTCGCGGGGCCGCGCCCCTTCCCCTCGGGCCGCCGCATCGCGAAGGGCGACATCGTGATGGCGGAGATCTCCGCGCAGTTCTGGGAATATCCCGGGCAGGTCCTTCGGAGCTTCTCCGTCGGCGTCGATCCGACGCCGCTCTACAAGAAGCTGCACAAGGCGGCCGATGCTGCGCTGCAGGCGATCCTCTCGATCCTCAGGCCCGGCACCACCGCGCAGGAGGTGATCGATGCCGCCGGAGTGATCGAAGAGCAAGGCTTCACGACGCTCGACGATCTCGTGCACGGATTCGGCGGCGGCTATCTGCCACCGGTCTTGGGCTCGAAGAGCCGGCCCGCGGGCCCGGTACCGGATTTCCGTTTCGGGCCCGGCATGACCGTGGTCGTGCAGCCCAACGTCGTGACTCGCGACGGCACCGCCGGCGTCCAGACCGGCGAGCTCGTGCATATCACCGACAAAGGCGTCGACCGCCTGCACCAAGCGCCCAGGGGACTCATTCGGGTGTAGCGCGCGCCTGCGCCCGCCCCCTCACCCCGGCGGCAGGCCCGTCTCGAAGCAGTAGTAGAGCGTCTGGAAATCGCGCCGGAGCCCGAGCGCGTCGGGCTTCACGCTCTCGGGCGCCTCGCCCTTGATGAGCACGCGCGCGATCAGCTCGGCGATCGCCTGCATCTCGCGCTCGCGCATGCCGAGGCGCGTTACCTCGATCGTGCCCATACGGAGGCCGCCCGGATAATCCCAGTCGCCGGGCTTGTCGTCGGGGATCAGGTTCTTGTTCACGATGACGTTGGCGCGCTCGAGCCGTCGCGCGGCCTCGAGCCCGCGGCCTACCTTGCGCGCGTCCGCGATTGCCTGGTGCGTCTCGGTGAATCCCTTGTGACGCCCGAGCATGGGGAGGCCGTGGGCGTCGAGCGCGCCGGCGAGCGCCTTCGCATTGCGCACGATCTGCGCCATGAAGGCCTCGCCGTATTGAATCGCCTCGGCGGTCGCGAGGGCGAGCGCGGCCACGCGGTTCACCTGGTGCGTCGCGGCCCAGACCGGGAACACGGCCGTCGTCACGCGCTCGGTGATCTCCGGGTCGTCCCAGATCATGATGCCCGATTGCGGTCCCGAGAAAGTCTTCCCCGCGGAGCCCGTGATGATGTCCGCGCCCTCCTCGAGCGGGCGCTGGAACTGCCCGCCGCCGATCAGGCCCAGCTGGTGCGCGGCGTCGAAGAAGAGCCGCCCGCCCCAGGGCGCGATCGTCTCTTTCATGGCCGCGACGGGTTGCGGAAAGAGGGTCATGGAGAGCCCGAGCGCCACCAGCTTCGGCCGCACCAGCGGCGCCACGCGGCGGAACGCCTCCATGTCGACGACGAGCTCGCTGGGGTCGATCGGGATATCCACGATCTTGCGGCCCATGGCGCCGGCGGGACCGTCGATCCGATTCGAGGAATGGCCGCCCAAGGGCTGTGCCGCCGACATGACGATATCGCCGGGCTCGGTGAGCGCCGTATAGACGACGGCGTTGCCGATCATGGAGGCGCAGAGCCGGTGGTCGGCGTAGTTGCAGCGAAAGTACCGCTTCAGCAGCTCGACGCAGAGCGCCTCGAGCTCGTCGATATGCCGCGTGCCCGCGAACCAGCGATTGACGGGTCCGATATGCCCCTCCGCCGCCCGCGTACCGATCTCGCTCGACAGCAGCGCGCGCACGGACGGGCTCGTCGGCGCTTCCGGCGCCAGCAGATTGATGCACTGCTCGCCGCGCCAGCTTGCGTTGCGCTCGACCGCGGACTTGACCGCGTCACCCATTGCCCGAGCGTCGGCACAAGCGTCCAGCACCGCTCGCGCCGCCGCGAGCGTCTCGGGATCATGCGCCTCGATCCGGTTCGCGGCGCCGCTACGGGATTTCATGTCCGCCTCCTCCGTGATTTCACCCTCACCCTCCCACTGCTCCGCAGTGGGAGGGTGAGGGTGCTCTCAAGGTCCCGGCGCGAGCTTCGCCGCGTCTTTCCACAGGCTCTCGTCCGTAAACTGCTCGTAGGTGACGGGCGCGTTGCCCGACTTGATTCCGCCGAGCTTCACTTGGGTGGCGATCACGGCCTCGATCTTGTCGCGCTGCAGCCCGTCGGTGCCGTTCGGCCACTGCTCGAGCTCGTTATAGCCCACGATCGATAGCTTGTTCTCGGCCTCGCTGTGGCCGATGACGGCCGCGATCTTGGCGGCGGCGTCGAGATTCCGGGGATCGCGCATGAATCGGCCGGCGTCGATCAGAGCCGCGAGCGTCCTCACATACGCGTCCCGCTTCTCCTGCAGCTTGTCGGCGCGGGCGACAAGTGTGAGGTAGTGGCTCACCGGGCTCACCTGCTTCAGCGTGGTGATCACGGTCACCTTGCTCTTGAGCTGACCCTCGATCGCGGGCACGTCATCGAGGTGGAGCACGCCGAAGGTGAGCTGACCCGCCACCATGGCGGGCGCTGTGTTGGAACCGAGCGCCACCTGCTTCACGTCGTCGGGCGCAAGCTGGCAGGACGACAGCATTTCCTTGAGCGCCTCGGAGCGCGCGCCGCCGATGGCGTCGACGCCCACGGGCTGGTCCTTGAGATCCGTGCATTTGCTCTTCTGTGCGTCCGTCGAGCCGATCAGCCAGTCCGGATTGGGCAGGCCGTAGATACCCACCAGGTTCACCTTGGCGTTCGACACCATGCTCACGAGCACCGGCGTCGGCGCGATCGCGAAATCGATCTGCCCCGCCGCAACAGCGCGCGCGGCGGCAACGCCGGTCTCGAAATCCCGCACCTCGACGTCCGCGCCGTATTTCTTGAAGAGTCCCTGCTCCGCCGCCACGTGCGGCAGCACACTCGCGAAGATCGGGGGGATGCCGGGCACGCCGAACACGACTTTCGGGCCGTCGGCGAGCGCCGGACTCGCGCTCAACGCCAAGCCAAACGCAACAGCCACCATCCACCGCTTCTTCATTCGTTGTCTCCCGGTCTGCCGCCTCGTTCACCGAGGCTTTTCATCGCGTCGATACCACAGAAAGTAATGACGGGTCACCCCATTGACCAGCGCCTCGAAGCCGACGCCGCAGCCCGCAAGCAAGAGTACGGCGACGATCGCCTGGTTGTGGCGAAAGCTGCGCGAGTTGAAAAGAATAAAGAAGCCCAGGCCATTCACCGAGATAAAGAACTCCGCCACCACCGCGCCGATGAGCGCGCGCGCCGCGGCCAAGCGAATGCCCGCGAGCAGATAGGGCATAGAGGCCGGCAGCACGATATCGACGAGTACGTGCGAGCGCTTCGCGCGGAAGGATCTTCCCACTTCGAGATACTCGAGCGGCACGGCGCGCGCGCCGTCGGCGGCGTTGAGCACGATCGAGAAGAACGCGGCGAACACGGTAGTGGCGAGCCGCGCGGCGTCCGTGTAGCCGAACCAGAGCGTGATCAACGGCAGGATCGCCACCATGGGCATGGCGAAGAGGGCGAACACGTAATAGCGGATCAGCCGGTCCACCACGAAGGACCGGCCCATGGCGATCCCCACGGCAATGCCGAGCACCAGCGCGATCGCCAGGCCCTCGATCACCGATCCCAGCGTCGCCCCTGCGGCCGACAAGAACGCTCGACTTTCGATCACCTCCGGCAGCACCGCCACGACGCCGCTGGGGCGCGCGACATAGGCGGGCGCCCAGGTGCGGACGCCGATCTCCCACAGGGCCAGAAGCGCCGCGCCCGCCACCAGCTTCACGAATAGCGTCGAGCCCGCGAGACGCGCGAGCCCCGCGCCGGGTGTGCTATCAAGCGGCCGGCTCTCGGCCGTCATTTGATGTTCCGCCAGGCGGCGTAGCGGCGCTCGAGCGCGCCGCCGAGTTCCATGAGCGCCACGCCCAGCAGCGTCACCAGAAGGATCGCCGCGAACACGGTGGCGGTGTCGAAGCTCTGAGCCGCGCTCTGCAGCGTCATGCCGATCCCGCTCGCGCTCAGGAAGAACTCCGCGGCCACCATGCCCACCAGCGCCCGCCCGATCGCCTGCCGGATCCCCGTGAGCGCGAAGGGCAGCACGAAGGGCAGCAGTACGTCGCGCCAGAGCGCCCGCTCGGTCGAGCGGAAGGAGCGTGCCACCTCGATCAGCTCCGGGCGAATGCTGCGCGCACCCTCGACGGTGTTGTAGAGGATCGGAAACACCGCGAACAGGAACACCACCAGCACCTTGGGCGCGAAGTCGAAGCCCATGAGCGAGAGTATGAACGGGATCAGCGCCGCCATCGGCGTCGCGTTGAGGATCGCGATATAGCTTTCGAGCGCCACCCGCAGCAGCCGCATGCGCGCGAGCAACAAGCCGAAGGGCACGCCGATCGCCACCGAGAGCGCAAATCCCGCGGCGAAGAGCGCGAGCGAGCTCGCGAGCGCCCGCCACACCGCCGGGGTCAGCGCCTCCAGGGTTTCCGAGAGCGGCGCCACGAAAACCGCGCCGACGATCCGTCCCGCGATTTCCCAGATCGCCGCGCCCACGGCAAGCCCGGCGCCCGTGATCAGCCAGCCCAGCGCGCGCGTCGAGTGTCGGCCTGTCATTGCGACACCGAGAATTCCGCGCGGCGCGCCTCGTCCATCAATGTCGCCCAGACGTGCTCGCGCAGCTCGTTGAAGCGCGGGAACCCCAAGGTTTGCCGGTCGCGCGGTCGCGGCAGATCCACCTCGATCGTCTCGAACACCGCGCTGGGCCGCCCCTTCAGCACGACCACGCGGTCGCCCATGAGTACGGCCTCCTCGATCGAATGGGTGACGAACACCATGGTCATCGGGCGCATGTCCCAGATCCGCAGCAGCTCGAATTGCAGAATCTCGCGGGTCTGCGCGTCCACCGCCGCGAAGGGCTCGTCCATGAGCATGACCGAGGGCTCGGTCGCGAGCGCGCGCGCAAGCCCGCAGCGCTGCTGCATGCCACCGGAGATCTGGTAGGGATAGGCGGTCTCGAAGCCCCGGAGGCCCACGAGATTGACAAAGTATGGCACCTTCTCGCCGAGCTCGGCGCGGCTCGCGCCCGC
>DATNIT010000036.1:0-30382 GCA_035604335.1 Allostellaceae bacterium
TATGTCCGCCCGCCCCCATCAACGTCGCGATCGCGAGATGGAGCGCCGCCTGGCCGCTGGCCGTGCAGACGGCGCCAACGCCGCCCTCGAGGGCCGCGAGTCGCTCCTCGAGCACCGCCACCGTGGGGTTGGCGATGCGCGAATAGATGAAGCCAGGCTCCTCGAGATTGAAGAGCGCGGCCGCGTGGTCGCTGTCGCGAAAGACGAAGCTGGTGGTCTGGTAAATCGGCACCGCGCGCGCGCCGGTGACGGGATCGGGCCGCTGCCCCGCGTGCAGGCTCAAGGTCGAGAAGCCCGGGAATTTCGCGTCGGTCATGGGCGGCCTCGTGGCTCGTAAACGAGGCCTTCACCATATACCAAACTGAAATCTATCGCGCCGCCCTGAAACGAAGAGGAGCCGTCCCGACAGGGGGCGGCTCCTCATTGCTACTGTACTAATACTATCGCGATAAAATGTGCGTGTAAGACAGAGCGGCAATATTCCGTCGCAACAGAGACTAGCCGAAACCCCTTAACACCGGCTGAAGCGAAGCTTGCTTTTCTATTGCGCGGTCCAACCGCCGTCGATCGAGAGCGCGGTGCCGGTGATCGTGCTCGCGGCGTCGCTGGCGAGATAAACGGCGAGCGCGCCGATCTGCTCGGGACTCGTGAATTGCAGCATCGGCTGCTTCTCGCTCAGGAGCGCGGTCTTCGCCTGGTCGACCGTGACGTTCTGCTCCTTGGCGCGCGCCTCGATCTGCTTCTGCACGAGCGGCGTCAGCACCCAGCCCGGGCAAATCGCGTTGCAGGTGACGCCGTGGTTCGCGGCCTCGATCGCCACCACCTTGGTCATGCCGACCAGGCCATGCTTGGCGGAGACATAGGCCACCTTGTCCTCGCTCGCGACCAGGCCGTGGGCGGACGCGATGTTGATGATGCGGCCCCACTTGCGCTGCTTCATCAGCGGCAGCGCCGCCTTGATGGCGTGAAACGACGCCGAGAGGTTGATCGCGATGATGGCGTTCCACTTGTCCTCGGGAAACTCGTCCACCGGCGCCACGAACTGGATGCCCGCGTTGTTGACGAGCACGTCGACGGAGCCCAGCTCCTTCGCCGCCTGCTGCACCATCTCGCGGATGTCGCCGGATTTCGACATATCGGCGCCGGAGTAGCCGACCTTGACGCCGTGGGTCGTGGCGATCTCCTGGCGCAGCGTCTCGATCTCGGCCTTGTCGCCGAAGCCGTTGAGCATGATCGCGGCACCCTGCGCCGCGAGCGCTTGGGCAATGCCGAGCCCGATGCCGCTGGTGGACCCCGTAACGATCGCCGCCTTGCCGTTCAACATGGGCGCTGCTCCTGCTGTTGGTGGATTGCCTTGGCCAAAGACTTAGGGGACGCACGCGAAGAAGCCAGCCGCTTTTCTACTCGATGCGTGTTACCGCTTGAAGAGCGTCTCGGCGCCGGCTTTTTGCGCGCGTTTGCGGGCGATTTCGGCCTTGGCGCGCTCGATTTCCGTCTCGAGCCCCGCGATGTAGCCCTCGAGCTCGGCGATCGCCATGGGCGCCAAGTCCTTGAGCACCGGCTTCTTGCGCAGAGGTAAGAGATCGTCCTCGTCCATGTGCGCCTCCTCGGCTGTTGCCAGTCTTGCGCGTTCCCGCTATTGACGCAATCCGCCGCCCGGCCGGCTCCATGAAATTCCCGTGAGGATGCGCCCGATGACCAGCTTGCCCGCGACCATCACCGCCATCGAGATCAGCGAGCCCGGCGGGCCCGAGGTGCTGAAGCCCGTGAGCCGGCCGATGCCGCTGCCGGGGATGGGCGAGGTGCTGATCGAGGTGAAGGCCGCCGGCGTCAATCGGCCGGACATGCAGCAGCGCCAGGGCGCCTACGATCCGCCGCCGGGCGCCAGCGACATCCCCGGCCTCGAGATCGCCGGTAAGATCGTGGAAGTCGGGCTTGGCGTGCCGAACCTGAAGGTCGGCGACGAGGTCTGCGCGCTCGTATCGGGCGGCGGTTATGCGACCTACTGCGTGGCGCCCGCGCCGCAGACGCTGCCGGTGCCCAAGGGCCTGACGATGGTGGAGGCGGCGGCGGTGCCGGAGACCTACTTCACGGTCTGGACCAACGTGTTCGAGCGCGCGCGCTTTCAGCCGGGCGAGAGCATCCTGATCCACGGCGGCTCCAGCGGCATCGGCACCACCGCGATCCAGCTCGCCCGCGCGCTCGGCGCTCACCAGATCTTCGCCACCGCCGGGAGCGTCGAGAAGTGCCGTGCCTGCGAGGCGCTCGGCGCCACCCGCGGCATCGACTACAAGATCATGGATTTTCTCAAGGTTGTCCGCGAGATGACCGGCGGCCGCGGCGTCGACGTCATCCTCGACATGGTCGGCGGCGAGTATGTCCAGAAGAACCTGAGCGCGCTCGCCATGGAGGGCCGGCTGGTCAACATCGCCTTCCTCAAGGGCACCAAGGTTGAGGTCAACCTCGCCCCCATCATGATGAAGCGGCTCACCGTCACGGGCTCGACGCTCCGGCCGCGCACGGTCGAGCAAAAGGGCGCCATCGCAGCGGCGCTGCGCCGCAAGGTGTGGCCGCTGCTCGAGAAAAAGACGGTGAAGCCCGTGATCTACCGCACCTTCCCCCTCGCCGAGGCCGCGGCCGCTCACCGCCTGATGGAGACCTCGGAGCACATCGGCAAGATCGTGTTGGTGGCGTGAGGGCGGCTTTCGCGCACGGTCAACCTAGGTTCGAATCGCAGTCTCCCAGCCGGGTGGGTCGGGCCTCGATCGATCCCTGGCGCGGAACAAGATGGCACGTGGCAACTCGATGCGGCCATGAGCGACGCTAGCGGGACGCGGCTCTCGCGGCGGCACGCGCTCATCTTGACGGTCATCGCCTGTTTGGCGCTGGCGGTGCGGGTTCTGCCGATCTCGCTTCTTCACTATCAGGCGGCACCGGACGAGATCTTTCAGTACTACGAGCAGGCTCATCGCCTGGTCTTCGGCTCCGGCATCGTGCCCTGGGAATATCACGAAGGCACGAGGTCCTGGCTTCTGCCGATCGTTCTCGCGGGCGTGATGTATGTCTGCAGTCTCTTCTCGGATTCGCCGCAGATCTACTTTTTCGCTTGTCGCGCCATTCTCGGCGTGTTGTCGCTGTCGGTCGTCTACGTCGCTTATCAATATGCGCCCCCGCGTTTCTCCGAAGCGGGCCGGTTTGCGGCAGCATTGTTCTGCGCGCTCTTTCCGTACCTGGCGCTGTTCGGCGCCCTTGCGTTGACCGAGGTCGTCGCGACGCATCTGATCTTTATTGCCTTCATCCTCTTCCGCCAGCGGTGGGTCAGGCGTGCGCCGCTTCAGTTCGTGACGATCGGCGTTCTCCTGGCGCTGGCATTCTGGCTGCGCATTCAACTCACCCCGCCGCTCCTCGTGACCGGCGCCTATTTCTGCGGCCTCAACGTCGCGAGATGGTGGCGCGTGGGTGCCGGCTTTGCGGTCGGCATCCTGCTCGTCGGCGTTATTCTCGACGCGATCACGTGGGGCGTGCCCTTTCATAGTCTTTGGGCAAACATTCACGCCAATGTAGTCATGGATGTCAGCTCGTCCTTCGGAACGACCCGTGTCCTCGGCTATCTCTCCGAGTTGCGCGACTACTGGCCGGCGGCGATGCCGCTGGCACTCTTGTTTTTCATCGGGGCGGCCAGACAACCAATCTTCTTTCTTTGCGGGATGGTCGTTCTCCTCAGCCATTCCTTCGTGCCGCACAAGGAATTGCGCTTCCTCTATCCGGCGCTCTGCTTCCTCGTGGTTTCGTTGGGGTATGGCATTGTCGAGATCGCTCTCTGGGTGGCGCGGTTCCGATGGGCGCGGCTTCAGGGCGCTTCCGGCGCGATGGCGCTCGCCGCGGTGAGTGTCTCGATCGTTGTCGCCTTCTCGATACAGGCGAAAACCGGGGATTGGGTGCGCAATTCCGGCAATGTGCTGGCGCTTCTCGATATCCGGACTGATCCTCATCTGTGCGGCGTCGCCGTCCAGGGGATCGGCTGGTGGGAAACCGGCGGCTACGCCACCTTTCACCGCGAGGTTCCGATCTTCTTCGACACGGTGCAGCGCGTCGATTACTTCCCGTCAGGCCTGCCGAGAGTCACCACCGTGATTCTGAACGGGCAGGAGCTCGGCGAGACAGGACCTTACAATGTTCTGATCGCCGAGGCGAAAAGCGTCGATCCTGCATTCCGGAAACGGCAATGCTTCCCGCATGGCGGCGAGTCCGGCCTCGCCGAGACCTGCATCTACGATCGAGTGTCCGGCTGCGCGCCCTGAACCCACGACCTCTACCCCGATCAATCCTCTCGGACGGTGATGTGGTCGACCCAGACTTTCTGCGGGTCGGTCTTGTGCGGGAGCCCGCTGATCTCCGCGATCGCGTAGGGCACCAGCAGATCGAGATTCAAGCCCGCCTTCTGGATCGCCTCGCGGTTCGGCATGTAGGCGCAGTTCTCCCCGTCCACGACGCGCACCACCAGGAGCGTGTAGTCGGCCTCGAACTGGACGCGCACGATCGGGCCGCCCACCGAGACGTTCTTGTCGTCGTCATAGGCCTCGATCGGCTCGAAGGCCTCGTTCTTGCACGCGACGATTTTCGAGGGGTCGATGCCGAAGATCTGGTCGCCGAATGTCCACTGGCCGCCTTCTTTGACGAAATTGAGGGTCAATTCCATGGTCATGATGGTGCCCGGCGGCGGCGCCCCTTTGCTCGCCTTGGCGGGCGCCGTCTTCGTGGCAATCGCCAGGATCGCGGCGCTCTTGCCGTCCTTCGCCAGGCTCGCGTGCTTGACCTCGATCGCGTCGGGAATGCCCTGGTTCAAAATCTTCCCGAGCTCGCGGCGCTTGCCGGCGCTGCCGAGATAGGGCCGCATCGCCTTGCGCGTCTCGCTCGAGCGCAGGGCCACGGCGTCGTCGATCTTTCCCGCCGCCACCGCCTGATTGTGCCGATCGTAGAGTTGCAGCAGCTGGCTCTGGAGCGCCGCGTCGAGCGGTGCCGCCAAGCCGGACGTGGTCGAGAGCGCGGCAACCAACAGCGCCGCAAGCAGCACCGCCGCACGAGCCGTGCCCACGCGAGTCCAGGTCATTTCGCCCTCTCAGTCCCGCTCGATCGGCAAGCTCGCGTCCTTCGCCCACTCGCCCATGGATCCGTCGTAGAGCGCGAGGCGGTCGAAGCCCAGCTGGTGCAACAGGAAGAGATCGAGCGTCGCCGAGATGCCGCCGCCGCAGTAGGCGACGACCTCTTTGTCCTTGGCGACGCCGGCGGCGGCGAATGTCGCGGCGGCGGCTTCGAGCGGCACGAAGGCCTTGGTTTGCGGATCGACCAGGCTCGCCGCCGGCACGTTGACGCTGCCGGGCACCCGGCCGGGCCGGCCATAGCGGCTGGGCTCCAGCCCGTGGTGGAATTGCGGGCCGAGCGCGTTGACGGTGACCGTCGCGGGATTGCCGATCGCCGCGAGCACCGCGTCCTTGTCGACGAAACGGCCGGGCCGCGGTTTCGCGACGAAGCGCGCGGGCGGATAGCCCTTGGCCGGCCCCGCCTCGAGCGGCCGGCCCTCGGCGCGCCATTTGTCGAAGCCACC
Organism: Allostellaceae bacterium; assembly: GCA_035604335.1. Classification (GTDB taxonomy): domain Bacteria; phylum Pseudomonadota; class Alphaproteobacteria; order ATCC43930; family CGMCC-115725; genus DASZHJ01. Next base: position 5,606 of record DATNIT010000036.1, read on the forward strand.
GTCGAGCACCGCGGCGCCGTCGAAGCCGAGTGCTTTCAGCATCCACCAGAAGCGCGTCGCCCACATCATGCTGCCGATGCCGTGGCGGCCGAACGCGGCCTCGAGCGCGGCGACATCGGGCATCATGAAGCGAAGCCGCGTGGCGGTGTCGGAGAACTCGCCTTGCAGGTCGAGGAAGTCGGCGCCGGGGATGTGCGCGGCCTCGAAACTCGCGCGTCCGGACACCACGACATAGGGATCGTCGCTGCCCGGCGGCGTCGGCTCCAGATAGGTGGTGCAGTCGAAGATCCGGATGGTGCCTTGGCCGAGCTCGCGCGCCAGCGCCTCGGTATCGATGAGTGCGTGGGGTTCGCGCATGATGCCTCCCGTGCCTGCGGCCTATCATGCCAGAAGGTCTGGCCGAGACCGAATCCCCTCTGCTTCGGATTGATCCAAATCAAGGCGGTTCGCCGGTGTCCGTCATGTATGCTTGTTTGAGTTGCCAACCACGAGCGGGCAACGATGCTCATTGTCTGGCGCGATCAAATGTCCGTCGATGGCGGAGTCATCGATAGCGACCACAAGGTCCTGATCGGGATCATCAACGAGTTCTCGGCGGTCGAGGCGACGGCCTCGGCCGTGCCGATGCTGAAGGGAGTCCTGGCCAAGCTCGACCAGTACGCCAAGACGCATTTCGAGCGCGAGGAGAGGCTGCAGAAATCGGTGAGCTTTCCCTTTCACCAAGCGCATGTGCGCGCGCACGAGGGTCTCATCCGGCAGCTCTCCGAGGTCGAGGCCAAACTCAACGCCACGGCCGCGACCACGAACGCGGCTGAATTAGCCGCGCTCCATACCAGGCTGGCTGAGTTCCTCCATCACTGGCTGATCGACCACATCATCGGCACCGATCTCCGCATGAAGCCCTTCACCAAGGCGATGCGCCCCCTCGCGAGCAAGCTGGGCGAATAGCCGGCAGTGCCGTCACGTGTCCTCGCGGCTCACCGCACCGCGCGGTTGATCCCGCCGTCCACCAACACGTTCTGACCGGTCATGTAGCTGGCGCCGTCCGAGGCGAGGAACACGCAAACATTGCCGATCTCGCTGAACCGCGCCGTGCGGCCCATGGGAATGCTGCGCAGCGCCGCCTCCGTCATGGGGACGTTCTCGCAGTAGCCGGGCATCACGTTGTTCATGCGCACCTTCGCCCCCGCGTACTTGTCGGCGAAGAGCTTGGTGAAGCCGTGCAGCGCGCCGCGCAGCACGCTCATCTGCGCGTAGCCGGGGCGCGGCTCCGTCGCGTTCAACGAGGAGATGTTGACGAAGGCGCCGCCGCCCTGAGCCGCCATGATCGGCGTCACCAGCCGCGCCATCCGCACGACGGAGAGCACGTACATGTCGAGCGCGCCGTGCCAATCCTCGTCGGGAAAGGCGAGCGGATCGTGGAACACCGCGGGATCGAAGACCGTGCCGGTGGTGACGCTCGGCGCGGGTCCGCCGCCGTGGCCCATGTTGCTGACCACCGCGTCGATGCGCCCGTAGGCCTTGGCCGTGGCGTCGACCAGCGCCTTCAAATCGGCGGTCTCGAGAGCCGAGCCCTGCCGGCCGATACCGCCGAGCTCCCGGGCCAACGTCACGTTGCGCTCCGAGGGCGACATCAACGACACTTTGTAGCCGGCCGCCGCAAAGCTTCGCGCAACGCCGGCGCCGATGCCCTGCCCCGCGCCCGTGATGATCGCGACTTTCACGTCCGTCATCCTCCGATCCTCCCTGGGTGAGATGTTTCAATTTAGCGCGCGGAAGAGCGTCCGCTCGACCTCATTCTCACGGGATCGTCATGCCCGCGCCGGTTGCGCCGCCGGCGCGAGGGCGGGATGATGGCTCGAGCGCGGCGGCTGTCGACTTTCGCAGGGATAAGGAGCGGCGAGCATGGCCTATGAAGGAATGATCGCGGAGACCCTCTCGATCAACGGCGACAAGGGCGAGCCCATCTCGGCCTATGTCGCGCGGCCCTTGGGTCCGGGCCCCTTTCCCGGCATGGTGCTCCTGCATCATGCGCCCGGCTGGGACGAGTGGTATCGCGAGACCACGCGAAAGTTTGCCCATCACGGCTATGCCGCGATCAGCCACAACCTCTATCACCGCGCCGGCGAGGGCAGATCGGACGACGTCGCCGCCAAGGTGCGCGCCGAGGGTGGCGTTCCCGACGCGCAGGTGATCGGCGACACCGAGGGCGCGGTGGCGTGGCTCCGCGCCCAGCCCTATCTCAACGGCAAGGTCGCGGCGTTCGGCACCTGCTCGGGCGGGCGACACACGTTCTTGTTCGCCTGCCACACCAAGAGCCTCGACGCCGCCTGCGAGCTCTGGGGCGGCCGTGTCGTGATGAGCCGCGAGGAGCTGACGCCGAAGCAACCGACATCTCCGATCGACTTCACGAAGAACCTCGGCTGCCCCTTGCTCGGCCTGTTCGGCAACGAGGACCGCGCCCCCACCCCGGAGCAGGTGAACCAGCACGAGGCCGAGCTCAAGAAGCACGGCAAGCCCTACGAGTTTCACCGCTACGACGGCGCCGGGCACGGTTTCTTCTACTACGACCGGCCCATGTACCGGGTCGAGCAGGCGCTCGACGGCTGGCAAAAGGTGTTCGCGTTTCTGCGGAAACACCTCGCGGCCTGAGGCGCGCCATGTGCACCTCGATCGTCGAGGTCGTCGGCATCGCTGGCTCCGGCAAGGGCGAGCATGGATGGTTCGAGCTCGATCGCGCCGTCGTGTCCTACGATCACCCGCACCACGCTCTCCTGGAGGAGGCCGTCACCATCGATCTCGTAAACTCGGCGCTGGGACCCGCCGCCCGCGTCGCGGTCGAGCTCACGCTCGGCTCGGCCAGGGACCTCTGCGCGGCGCTCGCCAAAGCCATCGCGGCGGCGGAGATCGAGGAACGCGCGCACGAGGCACGCGATCGCTGACGCTCACGATCAGGGCAGTTTCTCGAGCCTGTCCGCGAGTTGGTTCAGCCCCCACTCGCGCGCGAGCGCGGCGGCCTTTGGCCATGTGGGCGTCTGCGCGCGCAGCGGCGGCAGCGGCGCCGAGGCATCCATGGTGGCGATCTTCTTGTAGAGGCGCAGGTCCTTCGCCTGGGTGGGGAAGCGGCCGGCGGCGAGCACCCGCTCGAGGCTCATGTATTTCCGCAGCAGATCCGCGGCGCCGACCGCGCCCACGCCGCGCGCGCCCGGAATCCGGTCGGAAGGGTCGCCGCGGAGCGCGATGAAGTCCGGCACCTGCTTGGGATCGACGCCGTAGCGCTCGCGCACCTCCGCGGGGCCGATGCGCGCCATCTCGCCGCCGCGCAGGGGATAGAGCACCGTCGTGCGCGCGGACGCCAGCTGGAACGCGTCGCGATCGCCGCTGGCGACCAGCACGGTGCCGCCGTTCCGCTCCCCGCGCCTCGCCGCCGCCGCGAGGAAGTCGTCGGCCTCGTAGCCGCGCTTCTTGGCATTCGCGAAACCGCAGGCCGCGACGAACGTCGGCAGCACCTCGAGCTGCTCCACCAGCTCGTCGTCGAACTCTCGGCCGCCCTGATAGGCGGGAAACGCGCGCTGCCGGTACGTCTCCGCCTCCAGCGTGTCCCACCCCACCAGGACAGCCCGCGGCCGCTCGCTCGCGACCAGGCGCAGCAGCATGTTCGCGAAGCCCAGCACCGCGCCGCCCCCGTGATCCCCCGCGCGCCGGATCGATTTCGGCAGCGCGTGATAGGCGCGATGCGCGAAGGAATCGCCGTCGACGACGAGCAGCGGCCGCCGCTCGGCCTTGGCGCGGGCGCGGGGCGGTCTCATCCCGCCTCGACGAGCGCCGCGAGCTTATCGAGCGACATGCGCCATCCGATCTCGTTGTCGACGGGCGAGACTCCGGGCGGCAGCCCGTCATGGACAGCGACGAGATCGGTGCCGCCGCCCGCCGCATCGGCAAGCGTGATCGTGATGGTCATCAGGCCGGCGAGCGCGGGATCGCGTGTCTCGAACTCCACGACCTCCACGACTGCCTCGTTCGGCACCAGCTTGGCGAAATGGCCGTGATAGGTGTCGGCGCGCGCCGTCGTCTTGCCGACTGCGCTCGACTGCTCATAGGTGAGGGAAATCCGAAACAAGCCGCCTTCACGCGCCTCGAAGGAATGCACATAGGCGGTCATGCCCCGCGGCACCTTCCACCGTGCGACCGCAACCGGATCGATCAGCGCCCGATAAACCGCGGCGCGCGGCGCGGCGATATGGCGGCGGATGCGGGTCGAGGTCATGGCAGCAAGATAGCGTACACTCCCCGAGCCTCGCGCTGCGCTGATCGGTCATGCGTGCCGCGAACGAGAGCACCTCTATCCTTTCGCGAGCGTGTAACGGATGACATCGATCTCAGCATCGACTGATTCGGCGAGCGTAATCTCGACCACCTGGTTGACGAGATCGTTATCCTCGTGGAGCTCATCGAGAGCCACTCCGAACAGCTCGAGCTGCTGGTCGAGATCCATGCCGACAGGACCGTTGAGGCAGATAAGGCCGGCATGCAGCGCAGTCTTTCGATATTCGCCTTTCGAGCCCCGAGCATCGGCGGGCCCCCGGAAGTCGATGGCGTTCTTCGTAACGAAAGTCCAGTCGCCATCAAGTATAACGGGCAGCAGCGCCCAATTCTTGGCGCCGGCCTTGCCGATCCAGCGGACATGCGAGCTTTCGGGATAGCCGCGATCTCGGGCAAGTTTGACAAGCTCCTCGCTGAGGCATTCGTCGATCAGCAGCTTCATGCCCGCCCGCGCCGCGCCACCTTGCGCTCGGAAACGAGTCTCGTATCCGGCGCTGGGGTGACGGGGCGTCTGGGGCGGCCGCGCGGCGGCGTCGCCTCCGCGTAGATCGTTGCGAGCTCGATGGCACGGTCGTCGAGCCCGGGGTAGGCTCCACGGATGCGCTCGAACGGCAGCCCGGCCGCGACCGAGGCGGCCACGTCGTAGACGGGAATGCGGGTGCCGCGAAAGACCGGCGTGCCGCCGAGAATGTCGGGGTCCTCGACCACCATCTCGCGGGCTTCAGCGAGTCTGGCGAGCCGCGTCTCGGCGCTGGTCGCAAACTCCCACAGGCTCACCGTCAGGAAACCGTCGTTGATCGTCCAGTCGGCCGGCCGCGAATCCTTCCGCCAGCGCAGCGCGCGATGCGTGTCCGGCCCGATCCGCTCGGAAAGCAGTCGGATCAGCAGGCCGCGCTCCTCCGAGGTCAGAGCTTTCGCCGCGTGGAAGTAGAACCCGACCAGAGGGCAGGCGGCGAGGTGAATGCGCCGACCGCCCTCCAAGCTGTAGAAGCGCTCGGGCAGAATCCTCTCATCGATGACCCGGTTGATGTCGCGCACCGTCACGCTCGCGACGACAGCCGCCTCGGCGAGGGTCAGCAAATCGATCTCGGCCGGCATTGCTGTCTCCATAAATGATCCGATGAACCGGAGCATATATTCTCTTTTAGGCCGAAAGACAAGGAGGCAGATCCGATGGAGCGCTCAAGCCCTCTTTGCCCGCGGCCTGAGAGCAGGTGAAGGCCCTCGGCGAGCTGGTACAAGTTTGAATCACCTCGCTAAGATCCCTCCTTGATGACATACCAACCAGTTGGTATCTTCTCAATCAGACGATATGACCATGAGCGCAGCGACGACCAGAACCGCCACCCAACCCGCCGCCCGCACCCGCCTCCTCGATGCGGCGATGCAGATGGTCCGTGCGCAGGGGTATTCGGCGACGACCGTCGACGACATCTGCCGCGCGGCCGGGCTCACCAAGGGCGCGTTCTTTCATCACTTCAAGAGCAAGGAAGATCTGGCGGTGGCGGCAGCGGCGCACTTCTCGGAGATGGCGGAGCGGCTCTTCGGGGCCGCTCCCTATCGCGAGCTCGCGGATCCGCTCGATCGGCTGCTCGGCTACATCGATTTCCGCGCCGCGATCCTCGCGGGGCCGGTGCCCGAGTTCACCTGCCTCCTCGGCACCATGGTGCAGGAGGCTTACGACACGCACCCCGCGATCCGCCAGGCCTGCGACACCTATATCGGGGTCCACGCCGCCGGCGTCGCCGAGGACATCGCCGCCGCGAAAGCGCTCTACGCGCCCGAGGCCACGTGGTCCGCCGAGAGCCTCGCGCTCTATACGCAGGCGGTGCTGCAAGGCGCCTTCATCCTGGCGAAAGCAAAGAACGGTCCGGAGGTCGCGCGCGATTGCGTGTCACATCTCCGGCGCTATATCGAATTCCTGTTCCAACGGCCCACCAGCAGCAGAGAGGAGTGACGACCATGCCGAGCCCACGCGGAAAATTCATCTGGTACGACGTGATGACGAACGACACCAAGGCGGCGGCGAAGTTCTACAGCGACGTGATCGGCTGGACGACGCAGGAGCATCCGATGGCCGATGGCGGCACCTACACGATCTTCAGCAACGGGCCCGTGATGGTGGCGGGGCTGATGGCGATCCCCGAGCCGATGCGCGCCCAGGGCGTGCCGCCCTGTTGGTCCGGCTACGTCTCGACGGATGACGTCGACGCCGAGGCCCAGCGCGTCACGGCGGCGGGCGGCGCGATCAAGCGCGAGCCCACGGACATCCCGGGCGTCGGCCGCTTCGCCGCGGTCTCCGATCCCGGTGGCGCGGTGTTCCTGCTCTTCAAGCCGAACACGCAGGAAGAGCCCAAGCCCGTGGCGCCGATGACGTCCGGCCACATCGGCTGGCACGAGCTCATGGCCGGCGATCTCGACCGCGAGTTCGCGTTCTACGCGCGGCTCTTCGGCTGGACCAAGGACCGTGCCCATGACATGGGTCCCATGGGCCCCTACCAGACCTTCGCCACGGGCGGCGCGCCTTGCGGCGGCATGATGAAGGCCTGCGCGCAGATGCCCCTGCACGCGTGGAACTACTACATCGCGGTCGACGACGTGGCGGCGGCGGCCGACCGCGCTTTCACACGCGGCGGCAAGATCCTGAACGGGCCGATGGAGGTCCCCGGCGGCGCCTGGATCGTCCAAGCCCGCGATCCCCAAGGCGCCCACTTCGCGATGGTAAGCGGGCCGAAGTGAGCGACCCCTCACCCTCCCGCTTCGCGGGCGAGGGGCTATTAAGACCGAGCGCGAGCTTGCCCCTCTCCCGTGAAAACGGGAGAGGGAGGGACCCGCTGCAAAGCAGCGGGAGGGTGAGGGTTCTTTCCGGAACACCAAGGAGAATCCCCATGCAACCCCACCCGATCGCCACCAAAGCGGACTGGATCGCCGCCCGCCGCGCGCTGCTCGCCAAGGAGAAGGCGTTCACGCGCGCTCGCGACCAACTCGCCGAGGAGCGGCGGGCGCTCCCGTGGATCAAGATCGAGAAGCCCTATGTCTTCGAGGGACCCGCGGGCACGGCGACGCTGGCAGAGCTCTTCGACGGCCGCAGCCAGCTCTTCATCAAGCATTTCATGATGAGCCCCGGCGCCACCACCCAATGTGTCGGCTGCTCCTTCGAGGTCGATCACATCGAGGGGATCCTCACCCACCTCAACCATCACGACGTCACCTACGCCGTGGTGGCGCGCGCGCCGATCGCGGAGATCGAGGTCGTGCGCAAGCGCATGGGTTGGAAATTCCCGTGGGTTTCGTCCTATCGCTCGGACTTCAACTACGACTTCGACGTGTCCTTCACGCCCGGGCAGATCGCGGCCGGCCGCGCGCTCTACAATTTCCAGAAAGCGCCCGACTGGGCGGTAGCGCTCGAGGATCTCCCGGGAGAGAGCGTGTTCTCTAGAGACGAAGACGGCGGGATCTATCTCACCTATTCGACCTTCGGCCGCGGCGGCGAGGATTTCTTGACCGCCTTCCGGATCCTCGACGTCATGCCCAAGGGCCGCAGCGAGACCGGCCCTACCCGCAGCCTCGGCGATTGGGTCCGCCCGCACGACCGCTACGGCCAAGGCGGCATGGTCGAGCCGAACGGCCGCTACCACGCCGCGGGCTGCGGGTGCCGGGTGCACGAGCACGGGTGACATAGGGGCGAGGCACCAGGAACCAGGCCTGGAGCCTGGCTCCTGGTTCCTGCTACGCTGACCCCATGCCTGAGCCATCCGACAAGCGGGAGGAGCTGCCCGCGAGCGAGGAGACACCGAAAGCGCCGGAGGCGCCAGCGGCCTCCGAGCCCGTCCCTCAAGCCGCGGAAATCCCGCAGTCGCAGCCGGAGGGCGCGCCCCTCGCCGAAGCGCCGCCGGGATTACCGAAGCGCCGCCGCCGCCGTCGGCGTCGTCGCCGGCACGGGCCGCCGCCAGGCGTCGACCAGGCCGCGGCGAGCGCCACGCCTGCACCCACACCCGCGCTCGTTGTCGCGACCACGGCCGGCGAGCCCGCGGCTCCCGCGCAGCCCGGCGAGCCGCAAACCCCGCCCTCCGATCCACTGAGCGCCGCGGCGCCGGGCGACCAACCGCGCAAGCGGCGTCGGCGCCGGCGTCGGAAGAAGCCGCCCGCCGGAGCGCAGGCGGGAGCGCCCGGCAGCGAGAGCGTCGAGGGCGTGGCGGCGGCCGCTACTCCGCCCGCGGACGCCGCGCCGAGAGAGGCGCGCCCGCCGGGAAGACCCTGGCGCGCCCGCCCGCCCCGCCCCGGCCGCGAGAGCGAGAACCGCGGCGAGCGCGAGCAAGGGCCGCGCGAACGCGAGCAGGGGCCGCGCGACCGAGGCCCACGCAAGCCGGAGCACCGGGAGAGAGGGCGCGGACCCAAGCGTCCCTTCGGGAAGGACCGCGCCGGACCCCGCGAAAAGCCCGCGCAGAAACTCTACTCGTCCGAGGCCGTGGTCGATCACGGCTTCGAGGAGGTGCCTCCGGCCGAGGAGGGCGGCGAGGCCCGACGCGTCGACTGGACGATCGTCAAGCGCGTGGTCGCGGACCAACGCAGCACGCGGACGATCTCGACCGTCTATATCCTCAAGCGCGAGGGCGCCGAGACCGAGTTCCCCTACCTCGCCGCCGCGCGCGAGGCCGTCAACAAGAAGATCGTGCATCCGGAGAAGCTGACCCGGCCCAAGGCCGATTACGCCGCCCTCTCTCAGAAGAAGTGACCCTCACTCTCCCGATGCCGCACTGAGCAGCGGCCAGGAGAGCGCGACCGAGGCGGTCCAGGAGAAGTGGCCGCCGCCGAGTCCGACGCCGGTTTGCGGATCGAAGTATTCGTGGAAGCCGGCGCGGGAGACCAGCGCGGCGGTATCCGACTTGATGCGCGCCGCGAGATCGCTCGCGCCCGCGGCGCGGAAGCCCTCGGCGATCATCATGTTCATCATGCACCAGACCGGCCCGCGCCAATATCGCCTGGGCTCGAAGCGGGGATCCTCGGGCGAGGTGCTGGGAACGAGGTAGCGGACCTTCTTCGCCCAGCGCTCCAGCGTCGCCGCCATGGTGCTGATACGGGCCGCGTCCGCGATCCCGGCCCAAGCCGGCAGGAACCCCGCCGAGATCGGCGCCTCGATCGGCCGTTTCGCGATCAGGTCGAATGGCAGATAGAGACCGGCGGCCTCGCTCCAGAGGCGATCGATGGCAGAGGCGGTGAGCTCCAGCCGCGATGCGATCTCCTCTCGCTCGGCCGCGGTTCCGAAGCGCTCCGCGAGCGCGAGCAGATCGCGGTTGGCGCGATGGAGGATCGCGTTGATCGCGAGATCGGCCACCTTGAAGGGCGTGCGCGCCCAGAGAGCGCGCGGCTCCCACTGGAGGCTCGCGTAGAGATCGATGAGCGCGATCACGCGCTTGTAGAAATCGTCGCTCGGCCGCATGTCGGCGCCGACATGGCCGGTGTCGCTGCGGCGGATCGGCGTGGCGGGCGTGGGGGCGACGCGCGCGAAGGCCGCGTCCCAGGCCGGGCTGTTGTCCATGCCGGATTCCCAGGGGTGCAGGCAGCCCAGGAGTCCGCCGCGCTCGGGATCGCGCGCCTCGACCCACCACCGGTGCCACGCGAGGATCTTCGGATAAATCGCGGCCGTGCGATCCTCGGCGAGGGTGCCGTCGCGTCCGGCTTCCCAGCAGTGGCGCACGGCCGTCGCCAACACCGGCGGCTGCGAGATCCCGGAAGTCGGCACCGGAGCCCGCGTCTTCCAGACATCGGGGCCTGGGAAATAGTCGCTCTTGGGACCGTGGAAAATGATGTGCGGCACCATGCCATCGGCCCACTGGCCCTCGAGGAGCCGCTCGAACTCGCGCCACGCCCGCGGCTCGTCGAAGGTGATCCAGCCCATGGCGACGAAGGCCGCGTCCCAGTTCCATTGGTAGGGATAAAGGCCGGCGGTCGGCACCGTGTAGCCGCCGCGGTCGTTGTCGCGCAGGATCGCGCGCGCCGCCTCGACGGTGGCGCTCATGCAGCGTGCCCCGCCGCTGCGATCGCTCGGCCGGAACTCGGATCCATCCACACCAGTCGTGAGAGCGCCGGGAGAATGCCGATGCGAGCACCGGCGGCGACCTCGTGGTCGGGCGGCGCGATCACCCGGATCTGCTGGCGCTCGTAGCGGCCGGTGAGCAGCGTGTGGGAGCCGAGCGGCTCGGCCACTACGATCTCTAGGGGCACTCCCTGATCGGGCGGCGCGATCCGGAAATCCTCGGGGCGCACGCCCGCGAGCAGCGTCCCCTGCGCGATCGGCGCGTCGAGCGACAAGGCGCCGAGCCGGCCGCGTCCGCCTTCCACCGCGACGCTCAGAAAATTCATCGGCGGGCTGCCGACGAAGGAACCGACGAAGGTCGTGCCGGGCCGGCGATAGATCTCCATCGGGGTGTCGACCTGCTCGATGCGGCCCAAGTGCATGAGCGCGATGCGATCGGCGAGGCCCATGGCCTCGGTCTGGTCGTGGGTGACGTAGATCGTGGTGGTGCCGGCCTCGCGCAGCACGGATTTGAGCTCGGCGCGCATCTCCAGCCGCAACAGCGCATCCAGGTTCGAGAGCGGCTCGTCCATCAGCAGCACCGGCGGCTCGACCGCGAGCGCGCGGGCCACCGCGACGCGCTGGCGCTGCCCGCCCGAGAGCTTCGCAGGATGGCGGTCGAGATAGCCCTCGATGTGCAGCAGCTCCGCCGCGCGCTGCACCCGGCTCCGGATGCGCTCGGCGGCGGCGCGCTGGGTGCGCAGGCCGAAGGCGATGTTCTCGAACACGGTCATGTGCGGGAAGACCGCGTAATTCTGGAACACCATGGCGAGGCCGCGCTGGCGCGCCGGCAGGTCCGAGACGTCGCGGCCGCCGATCACGATCCGGCCCGCGCTCCGCGTCTCCAGTCCCGCGATGATGCGCAAGAGCGTGGTCTTGCCGCAGCCGGAGGGTCCGAGCAGCGCCACGAACTCGCCGTCGGCGATGTCGAGCGTGATCTCGTCGAGGGCGCGGGTGGCGCCGAAGGACTTGGCGATGCGATCGATGCGGATATCGGCCATGGCGGCCTCCGAGGTCAGCGGTTGGCGATGCCCCACATCGCGAAGAGATAGCGACGCACGGCGAAGATGAAGGCGACGGACGGCACGATCAGCAGCAAGCCGCCGGCCAGCCGGAAATGCACCGGCGATTCCGAGAGCACGGTCAGCAGATAGGCCGTGAGCGTGCGCTCGCGCACGGTCAGCACGGAGGCCGCGAACACCTCGTTCCACGAGATCACGAACGCGAAAATCGCGGCGGCGGCGATGCCCGGCAAGGCGAGCGGCAGCACGATCTTGCGGAAGGCCTCGAGCCTGGAGCAGCCGAACACCCAGGCCGCTTCCTCGAGCTCGCGCGGAATGCCCATGAAGAGGCTCGACGAGATCAGCACCGCGAAGGGCAGCGCCAGCGCCGTGTGCACCAGCGCCACGCCCAGTGGCCGGTCGTAGAGGCCGAGCCGGATGAACGACACCGTCAGCGGCAGCGCCAGCATCGCCAGCGGAAACGCCCGCGTCAGCATGATCAGCAGCCGATAGGCGTTCTGGCCACGGAACTGGAAACGCGCGAGCGCATAGCCGGCGGGTGCCCCGAGCGCGATCGAGAACACCATGCAGAGCGCCGCCGCGATCACGCTGTTGATGGCGGCGTGCCAGATGCCCTCGACCTCGAGGAACGCGCCCAGCGTCGAGAGCGACGCCTCCATCGGCAGGAAGGATTTCGGCCATTGATAGACCGCCGCGCGGCCGCCGAGCGCGCCCAGCGCGATCAGGTAGATCGGCAGCAGCACCCAGACGCAGAGCGCCACCACGCCCGTCGCGAACACCAGGCGGCGCGCGGCGATCACGCCTGCTGCTCCCGCGGCACGCGGAGCGCGCGCAGATACACCACGGTCGCCGCGAGCGAGACCGCCATCACCAGCACGGCATAAGCGGCGGCGACGCCGTAGTCCTGGTTCTCGTGCTGCCAGACGAAGGCCTCGCCCACCAGCACCGGAAAATTCCGGCCGCCGAGCGCATAGACCACCGCGAAGACCTCGAAGGCGAGCACGGTGCGCAGGATCAGCGCGGTCTGCAGGCTCGGCTTCAGCAGCGGCAGCGTGATGCGCGAGAACCGCTGCCAGGATGTCGCGCCGAACACCTCCGCGGCCTCGCCGTATTCCCGCGGGATGAGCTGGACGCCCGCGACCAGGATCATCAGCACGATCGCGGTGGCGCGCCAGACCTCGGCGGCGGCTATGCCGAGGAACAGCGTGCTCGGCGTCTCGTAGGAGAGCCAGGCCTGCTGATCCGGGATCACGCCGACCGCGTAGAGAAAGCTGTTGAGGTAGCCGGAATCCTGCAGGATCGCGAACCACGCCAATCCCGCCGCGAGGTCGGAGACCGCGAGCGGGATGGTCCAGATCCACAGCACGATGTCGCGAGCGACCCGGACCTTCTGCAGCATCATCGCCATGGCGAGCGCGAGCACGAGCTGCACCGGGATCACCGTGAGGACGAGCGCGAAGGTGTTGCGCAGCGCCGGCGCGAAATTGAGATCGCCCGCCATCTTGGCGTAGTTCGCGAGCGAGAGCCGGTCGCCGTCGCTGACCGAGAGCAACAGCGTCTGCGCGAACGGCAGCGCGAAGAGCACGGCGAGGAAGATCAGCGACGGCGCCAGCAGCAGATACGGCAGCGCCTGCGCGCGCAGCGTCCCGGCCGCCTTGCTGTGCGACACGGCGCCCCGCTCGGCGTTGGCGGTCACTTGACCGGGCAGGCGCCGGTGCCGGCGGGATCCGGCGCCCAGCAGGGCGCGCCGGTCGCGGTCATGATCGCCTTCAGCGCCTCGCCCTCGCTGTCGAGCACGGCGCGGATCGGCTCGCCGCGCAGCACGATGCGCTGGAATGTATCCATATAGACCTTGTTGAACTCGCCGCCCTTGTCGCCGAGACCCACCGGCAGGAAGCTCACGAGCGCGTCGGGCGCGCTCTGGGTCTTGTCGACCGCAGCGGCCTCGAGCTTGATGCCGGGGTTCAGGTTCGCGGGCAGGTCGACCTTCACCACCGGGAAGAAGCCGACCTCCGACGCAGTCGTCACCTGCACCTCGGGCTTGGTGAGATACTCGATGAGCCCCTCGGCGCCCGCGCGGTTGGGCGCGCCCTTGGCGATCGAGAGGCCCGCCACCACCGCCATGTAGCCGCGCCCTTTGGGCCCTGCTGGCGCCGGGAACGCGACGAAATCGTCGGGCTTGGCGATCAGCGCCTCCTTGAGGCGCGCCACGTGGTCGAAGGCGAGCCAGACCTCGCCGCCCTGCAGCGGCTCCTGCATGAAGTCGTAATTGGCGGAGTTCGGATTGACCGATTGCCAAAGCGTCTTGAAGGCCGCCCACATGGTCTCCGCCTCCGGCGAGCGGAACGTCGTCACCACGCCGCCGGTGTAGGCGGGATAGAGGTAGCCCTCGAAGAAGCGGGGCATCAGCCCCTTCGGACCCGCGGGAAATCCGAGCCGCCGCTGTCCGGTCTTCTCCTGGATCGCCTTCGCCCAGGCCGCGAGCTGGTCGTAGCTGAGCGCGTTGATGTCGGCGCCCGCCGGCAGAAACGGCAGCGCCCTCTTGTTGGCGACCATGATGTAGGTCGCCTGCATCCAGGGGATATAGAGCTGCTTGTCGGTGCCGAGCTTGCCGAGCGTCATCAGGCTCGCGGGAATGCCGCGATCCCCGAGCTTCGCCGCGACATCATCGATCGGATCGAGCGCGTCGATCGCCTGCAGCGGCTGCAGCTCGCCATGACCGGCGGCGATCAGGCTCACCGTGCGCTTGCCGGCCTCGGCCTCCGCCTTCATGCGGGTCGTGAGCGGCGCCGCGTCCTCGGGCACGAAGGTGACCTTCTGCGCAAAGTCCTTGAGGATGACCTCGCGCAGCTTCTGCGCCTCCTCGAGCGGCCGCAGCTGCGTCGACATGAAGACGATGTCGTCGGCACGCGCGGGCGCGGCGATCGCCGCGGCAGCGATCAGCGCTGCGAAAAGGAGTCTCATTGAATAGGCACCCATGCGTTCCTCCCTGTGCGGGTTCATTGTTTCCATCGCCGTACCCTATAGCCCCTCTCCCGCGCTTGAGCGGGAGAGGGAGGGACCCATCGCAAAGCGATGGGAGGGTGAGGGTCCGGTGGACGCCCGCTCGACCGCCCGCACCGGCCAGACCTCCGCGAGATCGCGCGCATCGGCGCCGCCGATCAAGGCGATCAGCATCTCCGCGAGCCGCGTACCGACTTCCGTGATCGGCAATTCCATGGTGGTGAGCCCGGGCTCGGTGAAGGCCGAGGCCGAGAGGTTGTCGTGGCCGACGATCGACACATCCCGTCCGACGGCGAGACCCGCCTCCTTGATCGCGCGCAAGCCGCCGATCGCGATCCGGTCCGTGGCGCAGAGAAACGCGGTCGGGCGCGGCGTGGATCTCAGGAGCGCACGCATGGCGGCGAGTCCGCCCTGCTCCGTCGCCGCTGTCTCCATGGAAATCGCCGGCGCCAAGTCGGCCGCCGCCATCGCCGCTGCCCAGCCGCGCCGGCGAAGCTCGGAGAACATGAATTCCGGCGCCGCGCCGACATAGGCAATGTCGCGATGGCCGAACGCGAGGAGGCGACGTGTCGCTTGCGCGAAGGCGGCGGTGCCGTCTCCATCGACATGCGCATAGGGCAGCGTGGTCTCGGTGCGGCCCATCACGACGAAAGGGATGCCGCTCTCCGCGAGAGTGCGGATGCGGGGATCGTCGACCCGCGTGCGCGCCAGCACGATCCCGTCGGTGCGCCGACCCTCGACCAGGCGCCGGTAGAGCGCGAGCTCCTCCGTCGGCGAGCGGGCGGCCAAGACCATGAGATCGAGACCCGCAGCGTCGAACCGCGCACCCAGCGCCGCCAGCAACTCCATATAAAGTGGCTCGTCGAAATGGCCGGGATCCCCGGGGAGCACGATGCTCACGGTCTCGGTGGCACCCCGGCGAAGCCGGCGCGCCGCCGCGTTTGGCCGATAGTTCGCGGCCTCGGCTGCGAGCCGCACCCGCTCCCGCGTCGAGGCCGCGACATCCCCATAGCCGTCGAGCGCCCGCGAGACCGTCGTGATCGACAGCCCCAGCGACGACGCCAGCGCGCGCAGCGCACTCATTGAAGACCGTCTCCGGGCGTTTCCCAAAACGTTTTTGTTTTGCCCGAGGATTCACCTCGGCGGCCGCACTTGTCAAGCAAGCGCAGGCACTTGCGAGGCCTCGTGGAGGACCAACAAATTCGCACACGAGCCTTCTCGGCCCTTCCATCGCCGGGGGGCAGAGGCTATATACGTCATATCCATGTCATATCCGCCCTCGCTACTGGCTTCCAGGGAAGCCAGGAAGGCGCGATTATTCAAGTACTTAGGAGGCGTTATGTCGTTGCCCCTCATGCCGAAGGCCACGGCCGTTTGGCTGGTCGAGAACACCGCCCTCACCTTCGATCAGATCGCGGAATTCTGCGGGCTGCACGCGCTGGAGGTGCAGGCGATCGCCGACGGCGAGGTCGCCGCGCAGATGCAGGGGCTCGACCCCGTGGCGAACGGCCAGATCACCGCCGAGGAGATCAAGCGCTGCGAGCAGGACCCGACGGCGCACCTGCAGCTTGCCGAGCAGGCCCAGCCGGTGCCGCTGGTGAAGCACAAGGGCCCGCGTTATACGCCGATCTCCAAGCGCCAGGACAAGCCCGACGCCATCGCCTGGCTCTTGAAGAACCACCCGGAGCTCAGCGACGGCCAGATCTCCAAGCTGGTCGGCACCACCAAGCCGACCATCGGGGCCGTGCGCGACCGCACGCACTGGAACTCGCCCAACATCAAGCCGCGCCACCCCGTGGCATTGGGCCTCTGCACGCTGCCGGAGCTGGAAGCGGCGGTGAATCGGGCGAGCAAAGGCAAGAAGCGCGCGGTGGTCGACGACATCGGCGAGCCCATCGCCGGCGAGAGCGCCGACGCGACGCGCGCGGCGTCGTGATTTGCAATTAAGCGATATCACGTGACGTTGTGACCCCTCCCCACCTGAGGGGGAGGTCGGCAACGCGGAGCGTTGCCGGGAGGGGGGTCGCGCCGCGGCAGCGGCGGAATTCGTGATCCGGCCACCCCCCCACCCTACCCTCCCCCTCAAGGGGGGAGGGGCTTCGGATGGGGTGCGTCATGCGTCGAAGCGATTCCTCCGTAGCAAGCATTGCTCTGCCAGCCGATGAGCGCGTCGGGGCCCGCACCTGGCTCGGCTTTCTCGCCATGTGCTTGGGCATGTTCATGGCGGTGCTCGACATCCAGATCGTCGCGAGCTCGCTGCCGCAGATCCAGGCCGCCGTCGGCATCCCCGGCCACCAGCTCAGCTGGATCCAGACCGCTTATCTGATCGCCGAGGTGATCGCCATCCCGCTCACGGGATGGCTCACGCGGCTCATGACCTTGCGCGGCATGTTCGTGAGCGCGACCGCGGGCTTCACCGCGGCGAGCGTCGGCTGCGCGCTCAGCAACGGCTTCGCCTCGCTGGTCGCCTTCCGCGTGATCCAGGGCTTCTGCGGCGGCGCCATCATCCCGGCGGTGTTCACCTCGGTCTTCCTGTTGTTTCCGCGCGCGCGCCAGGTGCGCGCCACCGCGGTCGCCGGCGTCTTCGCGGTATTGGCGCCGACGCTCGGCCCCGTCGTCGGCGGCTACATCACCGAGACCTATTCCTGGCACTGGCTGTTCCTGATCAACCTGGCGCCGGGCATCGTGGTGTCGCTCCTGGTGGGCTTGCTGCTGCGCACGGGGCGTCCGGATTGGACGCTGCTGCGCTCGTTCGATATCGCGAGCCTGGCGCTGCTCGCGGTCTGCCTCGCGAGCCTCGAGATCGTGTTGAAGGAGGCGCCGCCCCGAGGCTGGGGCGACCCGCTCGTGCTCGCTCTCTCGGCGCTGTGTCTCGCGACCGGAGCCGTGCTGATCCCGCGCAATCTCCGCCGCGCGCGGCCGCTCGTCGTGCTGCACGCGTTCCGCGACCGCGCCTTCGCCGTGGGCTGCGTCTACAGCTTTGTTTTGGGCGCCGGGCTTTACGGCTCGGTCTATCTGCTGCCGATCTTCCTGGGTTTCATCCGCGACCACACGCCGATGGAGATCGGCATGATCATGCTGGTGGGCGGCGCCGCGCAGCTCGTCGTCGCGCCGATCGCGGCGCCGATGGAGCGGCGTGTCGATCGCCGACTGCTCACCGGCCTCGGCTACGGCGTCTTCGCCGCGGGCCTCATCGCCAACGGCTTCGCGACCTACGAGACCGATTACGACGGCTTGTTCTGGCCGCAGGTCCTGCGCGGCATCGCCGTCATGTTCTGCCTGTTGCCGACCACCAGCCTCGCGCTCGAGGGCCAGCCCGCGGACGGGATCGCGGACGCCAGCGGCTTCTTCAACCTGATGCGCAATCTCGGCGGCGCCATCGGCATCGCGCTCATCGACACCGTGCTGGAGCTCCGGCCCGCGGCGCACGCGGCACGGATCGTGGAGCGGCTGCAGGCGGGCGATCCCACGGCCGCCGCCTTCGTGGGCTTGCCCCTCGACCGCTTCCACAACGTGCCGCTCGGCCCGATCGACGAGGCGACCAAGCAGACGGTGCAGCCGCTGGTCGAGCGCGCTGCCGCCGTCGCCAGCTTCAACGACGCCTATTTCCTCCTGGGCGCGCTCTTCCTGCTGTCGCTCGCCCTCCTCCCCTTCCTCCGCCCCACCCCCGCTCCGCCCGAAAGCGTCGAGCCGATCGCAGGGATCTAATTTGTAAGGGCGCTCTCGCAGCCCCTCTCCGCATTAGGGGAGAGGGAGGGGCCCATCGCTTGCGAAGCAAGCGATGGGAGGGTGAGGTGTGCCTCGGCATGCTCGATCGAGTTTGCCCTCGACACCCACCTCACCTAGCCTCTCCGCTCTGAAGGGCGGAGAGGGACTTTGTCAGTCAAGAAACACTCCCGGCGAAAATCTGCCGTACCCACACGCGCACCCGCGACCATCCGCGATTTTCTGCGCTATGCCGTCAAGCGGTTCACCGCGGCGAAGCTCGCCTTCGGCCACGGCACCGACAACACGCGCGACGAGGCGGCGTTCCTGATCCTCGAGGGCTTGCACCTGCCGATCGACGAGATCGATCCCGTTCTGGGAAAAAAGCTCACCGCGGCGGAGCGGCGGCGACTGATGGATCTCATCGAGGCCCGCATCGCCACGCGCAAGCCCGCGGCTTATCTGCTGCACCGCGCCTATGTCGGTGGCGTGCCGTTCTACGTCGACGACCGCGTGATCGTGCCGCGCTCCTTCATCGGCGAGATCATCCGCGGCCCGCTGTTTCAGGGCGAGCAACCCGGCTTGATCGGCGATCCCGCGGAGGTGCGGCGCGTGCTGGACCTCTGCACGGGGTCGGGTTGCCTTGCCGTGCTGGCGGCGCACGCGTTTCCGAAGGCGCGGATCGATGCCACGGAGCTCTCCGCGGAAGCGCTCGAGGTGGCCCGGCGCAATGTCGCGGAGAGCGGCCTCGCCTCGCGCATCCGGCTCCTCCAGGGCGACCTGTTCGCGCCGGTCGCCACCGAGCGCTACGACCTCATCCTCGCGAACCCGCCCTACGTCGACGCCAAAGGCATGGCCGCGCTGCCGGCCGAATACCGCCACGAGCCCGCTCTCGCCCTCGCCGGCGGCGCCGACGGCCTCGCCATCATCCGCCGCATCCTCGCGGAGGTGCCGGCGCATCTGACCGCCAGGGGCGGTCTCCTCTGCGAGATCGGCCGCGGCAAAGCGCTGCTGGAGGCGGAATTCCCGCGGCTGCCCTTCCTCTGGCTCGATACCGCCGCGAGCCGCGGCGAGGTATTCTGGCTCGAGGCCGAGGGCTTCCGGCGGCGCTCCTAGCGTTTCGTTAACCATGGGCGGCTACGGTGCCGGCCATGTCCGGCATTCTCAGGCCGAGCCGGCGCGAGCTCCTGATCGCGACCGGCCTTTGCGTCCTCTTCGGCGCCCGCGCGGCGGCGGAGCCGTCGGTGCCGCGCCGGCTCAAGCTCAAGAACGCCAACACCGGCGAGACTTTCGACGGACCCTATCGCGATGCCCAGGGGCCGATCGTCTCGGCCATCAGCGATCTCGCGGTCTTCCTGCGCGACCATCACGCGAACCAGGCCGGGCCCGTCCACGTGGACACGCTGGATTTCCTGGCGGACGTGATGGAGGCCGTGGGCCAGTCCGCGGCCACGATCCTCTCCGCCTACCGCACGCCCGAGACCAACGCCATGCTGGCCACCTATATCGTGGGCGTCGCCGAGAAGAGCCAGCACCTGCTGGGCCGCGCGCTCGACGTCACCTTCGACGCGCGGCTCGCCGACGCACGGACAGCCGCGCTCAAGATGGAGCGTGGCGGCGTCGGCTGGTATCCGCGCTCGAATTTCATCCACCTCGACACCGGACCGCTGCGCAGTTGGGAGCGGGACGGCAGCGACATCGAGCTGCTGTTCGCCGGCAGAGAGCGCCGCGCGATCGCGGTCGCCCAGAGCTACACGGTGCGCCGGCCCGTCGCGAGTGCGGCGGCGGGGCCGCATCTCCCGCCCTGCCGCGAGGCCACCCACAGCGGGGTCCTGGTCGTGCGCGGCAGCGCCTGCGCGCTCTGAGCGGGCGACCTCACCCGCCCTTCAGGCGCGACGCCGGAAAGTAGAGGCCCAGCAGGCGCCTGTCCCACCACACGCCCGCGACCTTCTCCTCGCTGCCGGCGAACGTGTAGTCGTAGAATCGCGCGCGCACGAAGACCGGCGGCGTGTCCGGAAACGGATTCTTCTCCAGGAGCGCCATCACGCTGGGCTCGTTCTGCAGCACGCGCTCGAGGAAGCGCGGGAACCACCGGACCCGTCGCGGGTCGTCGAGGGCGGCAAACCACATCTGCCAGTCGAGCCGCGGCTGGTGGGGGATGTTCCAGCGCGGTGCGCGCGCGACATCGCCGGGCTTGTACGGGAATTCGTATTCGCGCCAGTTGGCGCCGTCCATGGAGCCCTCGAGGACGATCTCGTGGCGCGTCGTGGTCATGACCGCGAACAGGCCGTAGCCGCCCACGATGTGCAGCGGTCCGACGAAATCGTCGATCGCGCGAACCACCGCGGGCGGGTTGCCGCCGAACCGCTCGTCGAGCTGCACCACGCTGCAGAACACCGTGAGCAGTGCCAAGCCGGTGACGACGACCGCCACCGGCCGGCGCGGCTCCCTCTTTTCGGCGCGTGCCGCGAGCCACCCTGAGAAGCGCTGAGGCACCAGCCTTTCTACGGCGGCATCGTCGAACAGCGGCAGGCACAGCAGCATGGTCTGGAGGTTGAACCAGTTGTAATTCCCGGTGATGAAGATGAAGGCCTCGAGCAGCAGGGTCCCGAAAGCCGCGAAGAACCGCAGATGGCGCGGGCAGAAGAACAGCAACGGCAGGACCAACTCGACGAAGAACGTGGCGCCCGTCGCGACCTCGAGCACGCCCGGCGGCAGCCGCGCGGCGTACCAGGCGATGGGCGTGGGCAGCGGCTGGGTCAGGAAGTGATAGGAGAGCGCCGAGAGGTTCCACCAGTTGGGATCGCCGCTCGCGAGCTTGACCACGCCCGACATGAACATGAAGCGGAACAGCAGCCAGCGCAGGAGCCAGATGCCCGGCGCCGTGGCGAAGCTCAGCAGCAGCGCGATGAACCCGGTCTCCAGCAGGAAGATGTCCCACTGGTAGGCCATGAAGGTCTGCCCGGTGTAGAACAGCGAGAGGTAGAGCGCGTAGAGCAGAAACAGGCTGAGCCGCGGCACCAGATTGAGCACCAGCAGCAGCGACAACGCCGCGCCCGCCCAGCACACGGCCTCGATGGCGGCGTCGCTGGCGCTCAACCAGAACACCATCGGCATCCGGAAGAAGCGCTCCGGCCCGACCCGGCTTCCGACCGCATCGGTGAGCTCGGCGAGCGGCAGGATGCCATGGCTGCCGATCAGCCCCATGGCCTGCACGCCGAACGAGACGAAAGCCGCTAGGTAGATCAGCCCGAAGAGGCGCAGGAACAGGAACGCGACGAGATCGTGGCGCGGCGGCTCGTGGCGCCGGCCCCACAGAAAGAGGCTCACGCGATAGAAGGCCGGCCGTCGCGCGGCGACGAAGGCGTAGGCCCATTCCGAGATCGCCGCGAAGCCCGGCAGCTTTCGGTAGAGCGCGAGCCAGAGCCCCTGCCCCCGCGCGTGGCTCAGCGTCAGAAAGCTCGCCTCCGCGGCGCTGGCGCGACGGCCATCGGGCGAGATGTACTGCACCGCGCGCTGAAAGTCGGCGACGGCAATCTCGGGATAGCGCGCCGCCACTTCTTGGTACGGCCGGTACTCGACCCGCTCGCCCGTGAGCCTCTGCCAGTAGCGCGCCCAGTACCCGCAGAACCCGCAATCGCCGTCAAAGATCAGCAGCGGCCGGGCGGCGGCGGTCTGCGTATCGTGCGATGCCCCCATGGCCTGCTAGGCTAGCCGCGGACCGTCTCGGTTGGGAGGAAGAAATGCGGAGCTGGATCTGGGCGTGCCTCGGCGTGGTGCTCTGCGCGGGCGGCGCCAAGGCGCAGTCGCCGGAGTGGCAGAAGTGCGTCGACGCCACCAAGACGAACGTCGAGTGGGCGCAATGCGGCGAAGCCGAGATCAAGCGCCAGGAGGCCCGCCTGAATGCCGCCTGGAAGCGGGCCTTTGCCTGCTTCGACGGCGAGGAGATGGCCGCGGCGAAGCAGTCCTTCCTCGAGGAGCAGCGGCTCTGGGTCAAATGGAAAGACGCGTCCTGCAGTTTCTACTACGACGGCCAGGCGTTCGGCCGCGAGGGGCAGGTCTTGAGCTATCCCGCGTGCCGGGCCGCCGTCATCCAGCAGAGGACCCTCTTCCTGGAGAAATTCGGTAAGGAGTGCGGCTGAGGGTTTCCGGCGGCGCCGGGCTTCCCGCTGCGCAAAGGCCGTCTGCCGCCAGGAACCACGCCGATTCTCGACCTCAAGCCATCGAGCTTACCGCCAGCGCTGCCATCCTCGTGGGCGCGATCGGCTGGTGGTTGCGGGCATATTGGTTCTCTCGTGCGCTCCGGATTTGTTTTCCGCAGCCAAACTCCGGCTCCCGCTGCATCATGCGCGACAAGCCGAGGACATTATCGTCGCGATCGAAGACGCGTTGGCCAGCCGATCCGGACCAGCGTCTCGTCCGGATCCGAGAGGGCGAATTCGTACATGCCCCAGGGCTTGTCTTCAGGTGATCTCTTTCCGACGAGCTCGCCCGCGAATTCAGCGGCGAGCTCGTCGACGGTCTCGATGTGCAGATAGAGGCCGAATGGGTTGCGGCCCGGGATAAGCCAACCCTCGACCGCATCCGTCAGGTGCAGGTGTCCGCCCTGGCCGTTCGACAGCATGCGGTAGGTATCGGGCTCGCCGTCCCCGGGCTTTGCATCGCGACGCGAGAAGCCCAATCGATTGTAGAAACGCTCGGACGCGTCGAGGTCGTTGCAGGGCAGGATCGCGACCAAGTTGGAGAGCGTCGTATTCGTCATGAGACCGGCTCCCTGTTCGAGTATCGGGTCATGTCGGAATGCAACGACTGTTAAAGCCCGCCGCGGCCGGAAGCAACGATCATGGCGATGTCAGAATCGGGTCAAGATCCGAAGACGGGACCTCTGCGCCGTGTCCGCGTCACCGCCGACGCCGCAAGTGCAGACGACGCTGCCCCGCGTCTGCGACTGCATGACCTAAAGCGACAGTTTGCGCCATGGATTGCGAAGTCGCCGGCGTGCTCATTGAGCCCTTGGTGCATCACGTCAAGCTGCGCACTAAAGCCGCCCTGAGCAGGCTCACTCGGCAGTGAGCCGCGCACCCAGCTTGCTTGCGTGCGCGCGCATGGCTTTGGTGTAGGGCTTCATCCGGAGATCCGTATCGAGGATGTGGTCGATGAGCCAGTGGTGAAGAAACTCCGCCATCTTCGCGTGCATGGCAGGGATATCCTCGAGCTTTTTGGCGTCGGCCTTGAGTCTTAGTTCCTCGCGGACCGTGGACAGTTGCCGCATTAGATCTTTGTGCGCTTGCTTGTGTGCATCGTGAAAGGGGTAGTTGGCGGCGCGCTGCAGGGTTTCTTCACGCTCGAAATGAGTTTTCGTATAATGATCGAGCTTCCTCAGAATACTCGCCAGGACCGGAATCACGACGGGCGTCACGTCGGCCGCCGAAAATTCGTTGATGATGGCGATCAGTGTGCGGTGATCATCATCGATCACACCGCCATCCACGGACATCTGATCCCGCCAAACGATGAGCATGGTGTCCTCGCTACGCCGCGTGGCACGGCTTCATTGCTCGAATACAGGTAGCAAGGCGTGCCCGCGTGTCGTTGACCTGAATCAATTGACGAACCCTTTCGTTCAAGGGGCGTTCCGGTGGGTCGCGCGATTTCGCACGAGAAATTGCAGGTAAACTGAGCTGGATCAATCCGGCCACCTCGAAAGCAAAGATCAGCGCAGCGCCTGGAAGATCGTCCTCATCTGAGCGTCCTGTTTGATGACGTGATCCACAAACCAAACCTTGAGACTCTCGCAAACATGATCGATGAGTGCACGCACCATGTCATCGAAGCGCTCTAATAGCGATGCATGCTCCGCTATGTGCGCGTCGAACGCGGTATTGGCCAGCGCTCGCGCCAGATTGTGCGTGCGGGGGCGTCCCTTCAGCGGCTCATAGGTCCCGTTCTTCATCTCCCAGAGCAGCGCGTCCTCTTGCCGGAAATGCTCTTGAACGACGGTCTTGAGGGCCGCCAGAGTTGGCTAGAGCCGGCCCGGGTCTTTCTCGCCCCGGGCGATCTCGGTGACCTCATTTATCAGTGCGACGATTTCCCGATGCTGCCTGTCGATCACTTCGTGGCCGACGGCAAAGCTTATGCTCCAGGGGAGCGGATTGCGCATCGCGATAGAAATAGGGCGCTGCGTCCCTCAAAACAGGACCCGTAAGGGTTAATTCGGGCCAGCACGCTCGCAGAAACCAGACGAGCGATCCTCCGGGAGATCCTACAGAATCGCGGTCTCTTTTCGCAGATGCTCGACGGTGACCTTGCGAAGTGCCTTCAACAGAGTCGGCAGTTTCGAGTTCGTCTTGAAGTGAACGGCCGCGATCATGTCGTTGATCAGCTCGACCACGCGGCGGTGCTCTCCGTCGAGCTGTTCGTGGCCGATGCTGAACGCCTCGCTCCATTGGGAGCGACGGGATCATGGACACAGACCCCCACCTAAATAGCGCCACCACATTTCCGCGTAGTCGGTTAGCCGGATGTTCAACTCTTGCGGTTCCGTGCAAGCGCTCACCCTTGACACGAAGCCTTCCCGCACGAGATTGCTCCAACGGGGAATTCGGGGATGAGCTACAGGGCAATACAGGCGAAAGCCTTCGACGAGGC
>DATNIT010000037.1:0-2625 GCA_035604335.1 Allostellaceae bacterium
CTCCCGGCCCCGAGTGCCCGGGCGCATGATACCGCCCTCCTGCAGTACACCTCGGGCAGTACCGGCGACCCCAAGGGTGTCGTGCTGAGCCACGCCAATCTGCTTGCCAATATCCGTGCCATGGGCGAGGCGCTGCAAGCGAGTGCCGCGGACCGCTTCGTGAGCTGGCTCCCGCTCTATCACGACATGGGATTGATCGGGGCCTGGCTCGGCAGCCTCTATTACGCTGCCCCGGTCGCCATCATGGCGCCCCTGCGTTTCCTGGCCCGGCCCGAGAACTGGCTCTGGGCCATTCACCGCTACCGCGCGACGCTCACGGCGGCGCCGAACTTCGCCTATGAGCTTTGCCTGCGCAAGATTGAGGATGCGGATATCGCGGGCCTCGACCTGAGCTCGATGCGCATGGCGGTCAACGGTGCCGAAGCGGTGAGTGCCTCAACGATGAGGAATTTCACCGCCCGCTTCGCCCGCTACGGCCTGCGTCCCACGGCCGTTGCCCCCGTTTACGGCCTCGCCGAATGCGCCGTGGGCCTGGCGTTTCCGCCTCTGGGTCGCCTTCCGGTCGTCGATCGCGTAGAACGCTCGTCCCTCAGCCGCCGCGGCGTCGCCTTGCCGGCCGAGCCCGGCGATGCGACCGCGCTCGAGTTCCTCGCATGCGGCCGCGCGTTGCCCCGCCATCAAATTCGCATTCTCGACCCGGCGGGCCGCGAGCTCGAGGACCGGCGCGAAGGCCGCCTGCAGTTTCGCGGCCCCTCGACGACGGCCGGGTACTTCCGCAATCCCGAGAAGACCCGCGAGCTCTTTGTCGGCGATTGGCTCGATTCCGGCGATCTGGCGTACATGGTCTCGGGCGACGTGTTCATCACCGCCCGCAGCAAGGACGTCATCATCCGCGCCGGCCGCAACATCTACCCCCAAGAGGTCGAGGAGGCCGTCGGCGATATCCAAGGCGTGCGCAAGGGCTGCGTGGTCGTCTTCGGCGTGCCCGACCCGACGAGCGGGACCGAGCGGATCATCGTCGTGGCCGAGACCCGCGAGCGCGACCGCGACGCGCGGGAACGCATGCGCCGCGGCATCGACGACATCGTCACCACGTTGCTCGAGGCGCCCGCGGACGATGTGGTCCTCGCTGCGCCGCATACCGTGCTCAAGACCTCGAGCGGGAAGATAAGGCGCGCCGCCTGTCGCGCCCTTTATGAAAAAGGCCGCTTGGGGGCCGCGGCACTCCCGGTGTGGGTGCAGGTGGTACGGCTCAGATCGGCGTCGCTCTCGCTGCAGTTAATGCGCTTTCGCGAGGTCTTGGCCGCCCATCTCTATGCCGGATACTGGTGGGGCGTGCTCGGCCTGCTTGCCGGCATCGTCTGGCCGCTCGTCGTGGTTCTGCCTGGGCGCGCACTCCGATGGCGCATCATCGGAATTGCCGCTCGGCTCTTCTTTCGCCTGTCGGGGACGCCCTTGGCTGTCGAGGGCAGCGAGAACATCCCGGCGGAGGGAGGGGTCATCGTCGCCAACCACTCGAGCTATTTCGACAACATCGTGCTGGGGGCGGTGCTCCGGCGTCCGCCCGTCTTCGTCGCCAAGATCGAGCTCGCGCGCAAACTCTTCGCACGCCTGTTCCTCGAGCGTATCGGCACGCTCTTTGTCGAGCGCACGCAGGCGGAAAAAGGTGCGGAAGCCGCAGAGCAGGCGATCGCCAGCGCTCGCGCGGGAGCACTCCTCGTCTTTTACCCGGAGGGCACGCTTCTGCGCATGCCCGGTTTGCTTCCCTTCCGAATGGGGCCCTTCGTCACCGCGGCTGCCGCCGCCATCCCGGTCGTCCCGCTGGCGATCCGCGGCACCCGCTCGATCCTGCGCGGAGACCAATGGTTTCCGCGGCGAGGCTCGGTCCACGTCACGATCTCGCGGCCGATAACCCTGTCAGGGAACGATTGGCCCGCAGCACTCGCGGCCCGCGACGCCGCACGAAACGAGCTCTTGCGTCTCGTCGGCGAGCCGGACCTTGCCGGCGAGCAAGTCAGCTTTTGACTTGGAACTCGCTGGAAAACGAATAAAACGTTTCGGAATTATATACGTGACAAAGGTTGCCAATCCGTTCACTTCGGCTTGAACCGACGTGGAATTTTTACGGTCGCGAATTTCTCCGGGCCAAATCCCTCAATGGTCATCGACGGTCGCAAATCCTTGAACTTCGCTGCTAATCTCGCAAGCCTTGCATCACCCAAATGCGCATAGAGATACCGGTCGGAATGAGCCGCGCGGATACGATTGAATTGCCTAACAGGGTCGCGGTCAAACGTCCCAAGATCGGGCGCATCCTCGTGCCACGTCATCATGAGAAGACATTTCGGCGAGAGCGGAAAGGTCACCTCAGCCGTCTTGTTTAAGAATCCACCATCCCCGTAGATCGGATGGTAGTTTTTCCTCGCGACCATCCGTGCTACAGGATTGTCGCTTGTAATAAAGTAACCCTCCCTAGCAGCACCTAACGACCATCTCATTTTGAAAAAGAGGGGCGTCAATTTATCCGCAACGCCGAGGGCTGAGAATGTGCTCTCTTTGGAGACTTCCATTATATAACCCGAAGGATCGAGCATATCCTGACGAAGACGCTCCTTCATCGCGTCT
>DATNIT010000038.1:0-26329 GCA_035604335.1 Allostellaceae bacterium
GTTTTCCCGTCGCGCCACTCAACGAAATCAGAGACGCTGTACGTGCGCGTTTCAAAGATCTTCATCGGTGCCCCCCGGGGCGTTCGGCGAGTCAACATGCGTTAGCTACACCCCAACTCATACTATAATAGATGGTGCCCAAAATCACCTGCTCGGATCGGCGATATCCGCCATAGCCTCCGCCTCGGCGATTCGCTCCGCGCGAACCGCCACTTGGCCGTCCCGCCGCCATCACACCGGGTAGATCAGCGCGGTGTCGATGATCAGGCTGTCGTAGACGCAGTGGCGCGCCCTCAGCTTGAGGCGGCCGTCCTGGCGGAGGAAGCGGTCGTGGTAGCGGCCGACTTGCTGCAGCGTGGTCTTCTCGTCGACCAACGTCTCGAAGAGGGCGTAGTTGGCCTCAGCCGAGATCTCGCCCGAGGGCTCGACCGCGAGCACGCGGGTGTTCGTCACCTGATGCAAGAGATAGCGCGGCGCGAACATGGTGGTTCGGGAGATCGCGAGCGCGCGGTCGCGCAGCATGCCCATGCCCTCGCAATAGACGAGGCCTACGGGAAGATCGGCGTCGGCGTTCTCGCGGCCCGTGATGCGGTAGATCGCGTCCTCAGTGAAGAAAGCCGGCCAGTCCTGCACGCGGCCCGCGTCGAGTACGGCCGCGTAGTCCGCGTTGAACTCCTCGATCTCCAGGCGCAGCTCGCGCAGGCTCGCGGGCGCCCCGCCGCTATCCATGCTCAAAGTCCCATCACGTCGCGATAGTGGCGATAGAGCGAGCGGATCGCGGCCTCGGTGATGAGGTGATTGGACGTGCCCTCCTCGATGCCACCGAGCGCCACCAGGGACTCGTCGGTGTCGGAGCGCATGACGCCCTGCTGCACGAAGCGCATGGCCTCGTTATCCTCGATGCCGAGGAAACCCGAGGGCCCCATCAGATTGCCCTGGCGCAGGCGATGCCGGGTCATCTCGTCGCTGTCGCCCTCGTAGCCGAACATGGTCCAGACCATCAGGAACTCGTTCGGACCGCGAGGCACGATCTGCCGCACACCAAGCGTGTTGAGCTCGCGCTGGACCACGAAGTTGGGCCAGATCGTTTGCATGGTGACCGACCACGGGCTGTCGAACTCGCGGACGTAGTCGAGGAAGCGCGGCTCGGCGAGCCGGAGCTCGTCGGAGAAGGCGCGCATCTGCGTCTTGGTCTCGGCGTCGAGCTTCGGCATCTCCGGCGGCCGGGCGGACGCCATGGTGCCGTGCCGGCCGGAGGCGTCGACCACCATCGCGGATTTGTTGCCGGCGACCAGGAGCCCGAAGCTCACGAGGAAGGCGTGGAGCAAGGTCGCGTGGTAGGGGTCCTTCAGGTTCTCGTGATACATCTTCCAATTGGCGGGCACGGTGTTCCGGTAATAGCCGAGGAGCCTCAGCTTGCGGCCGTCGAAGGTCGCGTCGAAATCGCGGAGCATCTCGGGACCGAGATAGTCCTCGAGGCTCGGCATGTTCGGGTCGAAAGACGCGAACACTACGCCGCCGCGCGTCGCAACCTTGAGCTTTTTGAGGCCGTGCTCCTCGAGGCGAAAATCCTTGGGCATGCCGCCCTGGTTCTTGAGGCCGCGGCGGAATGGCACCGCGGTGAGGTTCCCCGCGAGGTCGTAGGTCCACTGATGATAGGGGCAGATGAGCTCGGTCGCTTTGCCGCCCTGGGGCCGGCAGAGCTCGGCGCCGCGATGGGCGCAGCGGTTCTCGAACACGTGGATCGCGCCCGCGGCATCGCGCGCCACCACCACCGGCGTCGGCCCCACGAAGGATCGCCGGAAGCTGCCGGGCTCCGGCAGCTCCACCTCGAGCGCCACAAAATTCCAGGTCGGCCCGTGAAAGATCCGCTCGACCTCGCGCTCATAGACCTCGGAGCTGGTGTAGACCCAGTCCGGAATCCGGGTCAGCCCCTCCGCGGGCCAGGCGAAGGGAAAGCTCGGATCGACGTTGGGCCGGGGCGCGCTATCGGGCATGCGAGCGTCTCCTCATGCGGGCGTACTCTACGCGCTCGACGCGCCGCTTCAAATTGGCTTTCCGCCGCAGGATTGGCTTTGAAATTGGCTTCTTCGAAGATCGGATCATTGATTTCATTCAACAAATTGGCTTTGATTTGCAAATTCTGTTTTCTCGTCAGGCACCCGCTCGAGGACTGATCGACCGCAATGAGCGTACACCAATCGATTTGGGTGGCGAAGACGGATTTTCAAGAGAGGCTCACATCCGCACCTACCGGGATCGGTTGCGGTCAACAATGCCCGTCTCCTAGACTTGTACACAGGGCGCACGGATGCGGAATGCAACGATCATTGCTGGGCTGTTCGCCACGCTCTCCTTCCTGATCGCGCTTGTGCTTACCGCGCCAGCTGTCGCGCAGAGTCATTCGACTCAACGGTCCTTCAAGGATTGCTCGGAATGCCCGGAGATGGTCCCGGTTCCCGCGGGAACCTTCATCATGGGCATTCCGCCCGGCGAGGACGAGCGCGAGAACGCGCCGCCGGGGTTCCGGGGATGGTCGGCGCCGCAGCATCCCGTGACGATCCGTGAGGGCTTCGCGATCGGCCGGTTCGACGTGACCGTCGAGGAATTCGCCGCCTTCGTGCGGGAGAGCGGCTACTCGGCGGGAGACAGGTGTTGGCAGGGTCAGCCGAATTTCGAGCTGCGCAAGCTCGAATGGCGACTGTTGATCGGCCGCAACTGGGAGCACCCGGGGTTCGCGCAGTCATCCCGCCACCCCGTCGTCTGTGTCAGCTGGGATGATGCCAAAGCCTACGTGAGGTGGCTCAGCGTCAAGGCGAAGCGGCCCTATCGCCTGCCCACGGAGGCCGAATGGGAATACGCGGCACGTGCCGGCACCTCGACCGCTCGGTTCTGGGGCGACGGACGCGCTGATGCTTGCCGATATGCAAATGTCAGCGGTCTGACCAAGATGAAAACGGCAAAATATGCTCCCACTGGCGCACCGGTTCCTTTCAACGATCGCTTCTTTACGTGTGTGGACCGGTTTCCCGCGGAGGCGCCAGTAGGCGCTTTCGAACCCAATGCATTCGGCCTCTACGACATGTTGGGCAAATGTCGACCAATGGGTGGAGGATTGCTGGACGCCTGGGTACCAGGGTGTGCCGAGTGATGGCTCAGCATCGCTCGCCGGTGACTGCGGCGGGCATGGCGCACGCGGCGGCTCATGGGGAACCGCACCCTTCGGCGTCCGATCCGGCAATCGGTCCTGGTTGGGCGCTGGGATGAGGACGCACCTTGCCGGCTTTCGCGTGGCGGCGCCTGTCGACGCCCTCGTCTCCGGTGCCGACCCCTTACGCGAAACGGAATCGATCGCTCAAGTGAAGCCGTAGCGCGTGTTTGCCTCCTCGAATAGCCGTCGCGCCCGCTCCAGATCGAAGGGCCGCTCACGAAGAGTCTCGGGATCCCACTCGCTCCGAGCCGTACCGAAAAAGTCGCCGCCATAGACCTGGAGGGCGCCCGTGATGCGCGGCAGCGGGTTCGTCACGGAGTGGACGATGTCGCGCCCGAGGGGCTCGGTGTCCTTGGCGCAGATCGCTTTCGCGCCCGCCGCCTCGACCTTCGTGGCGCCCGCTTCCGAGTCGATGCGGCGCCAGAAGATGTTGTCCTCGCGGCCCGTGTAGACGCCGATCACGCCCCACATGCGATGGTCGTGGGGCATCAGCGTCATGCTGGGACCCCAGTGGAAGTCGACGATGGTGAGGTCGCTCGACCGGTAAAGCGGCGTCATGCCCGCGCGCTTGGGCTCGCCCAAGGCCCTTATCACCGCGGCTGGATCGGAGACCGCGCGCGCCACCACCTCGCAGACCGCCCGATGGCTGGCGTCCTCGGTCAGCGCCGCGCGGCAATCCGCGATGAATCGCTCCAGATCGAGCACGTCTCGAGCCTTCCCGAAGCCGAGGCCGCCCAAGCGCTGAGGGGCGGTCAGCCGCCCGAATAGGCGATGCCGGCCTGCACTTCGTTCATCGCCTGCTCGACCAGGCCGATCGCGCGCTCGCGATGGCCACCCTTGTTCGGTACCGCCCGCTCGAGCCAGGTATGGGCGTTCCGCAGTGCCCCGAGTGCGTTCTGCATGTTAGGCTCGAAGGCAGCGGCGGTCTGCGACACGGCGAGAGCCGGCACCGCGACGGCGGCGGCGGCGATCAGCTTGCCGGCGGAGCGGCGAGAGAGCGCGGACATGTCATTCCCCCTTTGCGCTGGCCGGCGACGGAAGCGTCCCCGGCACGCCTCGCATTATGCGGTGCGCCGTCTCGCCGGGCAAAGGCATTGTCTTTCTCTCGACCGACCGCTGCGCTATCGTTTGGACGACGCGACATCGAGGGAGCACGGCATGGCGCTCGAACCCCTGGCCAAGCGTGGCAATTATTTCCATATCTATGATTTCCGGGTGAAGCCGGGCAAAGGCGACGAGTTCATCAAACTCTTCGACGCCTTCGACTACTCCGACGAAAATCCCATGCACAAGTCGCCGGCGCAGGTGAAGGACGGCGTGCTCTGCCGCGACGTTGGGGATCCCGACCATTTCTATCTCGTGGGCGAGTGGTCCGACATCGAGGTGCACGCCAAGATCCGCAAGATCCTCGCCGAAGAGCTCAAGCCCGCCTTCGTGGGCTTGATCGAGGGCGGCAAATTCGTGCCCAACTACGCCGAGATCGTCTCAAGCACGCCGCAGCATATTCTGGACGCGTCATCGAAGCGCTGATCTCGGCGGTCGGCAAAGAAAAGTTCACCACGGAGACACAGAGAGCACGGAGATACTGAGCTGCGGCGAAGCCTCAGGTTTTCTCTTCTCCGTGTTCTCTGTGTCTCTGTGGTGAGCTTTCTTATCGCGCGGCGTGCGGCGGCTGCCAATCGGGAGGCGTGTCGTGGTCGGGGTGTTGGTAGCCGACGCGCTTCGCCTTCCGCGCGGCTGGCATTTCCGCCTCCATGTTCTTGCCCGGCAGCGCGTCCATCCCGTCGAGCCAGTCGAGCCGGCTCTCGACACCGTACTGGAGCGCCGGTCGCGCCTCCCCCGGCCGATCGAGGCTGCCGATGGTGATCGCGATCGCCTCACTGTCGAGATAGCGGAAGCTCAGCGGCGTGCCGCACTCGCGGCAAAAATCGCGAAGCGCGAGCGACGAGCTGGCGAACGCGGCCGGCGTGCCGCGAGTTCACGCGAAATCCGCGCGCTTGACCGGCGCCAGCGCCGCATAGGGGCCGCCCACCGCCTTCTGGCACATCCGGCAGTGGCAGATGTGCACGTTGTGCGGCGGTGCGTAGAGCGCATAACGCACGGCGCCGCACTGGCAGCCGCCGGTGAGCACGGGTTTTCGGGCGTCGCCGGTCATGGATTGCTCCCTTTAGGCCCCCGAGAATAGTCCGCGCAGCCATCTCCACAACGCCCGGAGCATGAGACCGCCGACGGTCAGGCGCTCCGCCGGCGCGGCCGCGGCCGTATCACCACGAAGGCGAGCTTCGAGATTGCGACCGGTGATCTCCGCAAGCTCGCGGGCGAAGACCTGCACGATGGGGCCGCGGCCGAACTGCGCGAGGGCGCCGCGGAGTGCATAGGCAATCTCAAGCTCGATCGCGCAGGCGGTGGGCCCGTCCTCCGCCACCCGGAAAGTCGCCTCGCCGCTCAGGCGCGTGCCGGTGGCGGCATCGCGGCCTTCGCCGGTGAGTCGCCCGGCATGGGCGGCCGCGTCGTAGGTGACGACGGCCTCACCGGTGAATCGGGCGCGGATCGGCCCGAGCGAGGCCAGGATCTCGCCGCGGATTCTTCCGTTTTCTTGCGACACGATGCGCGCGCCGGGTACGCACCCCGCGACCAGCGCGGGGTCCTGGACGGCGCGCCACACCGCGTCGCGCGGCAGGTTGAGGCGGAGCCGCTGAGTGAGGCGGTCCCCGGGCGCGGTCGGCTGCGGCGCAGCGGGTGCCGTGGCGACCGCGGGCTCCGCGGCAGCCGCCGTGAAGCGGCCCGCCGGCAGCATCGCCGGCTCCGGCCGTGCGATCTCGGGAGGCGCCGCCAGGACGCGGCGGATCGCGCGGACGATGCCGACATACCCGGTGCACCGGCAGAGGTTGCCCGCGAGCTCGAGGCGGATGCGCTCCTCGTCGGCCTTGGGCAGCCGCAGCACGATGTCGCGCGCGGTCACCAGCATGCCCGGCGTGCAATAGCCGCACTGCAGCGCGTGCTCGGCCGTGAAGGCCGCGCGCAACGCGATGGCGACGGGATCGTCGTCGAGGCCCTCGATGCTGCGGACGTCCCGCCCCTCGCAGTCGACCGCGTAGGCGATGCAGGAGCGCACGGGCTCGCCGTCCAGCAGCACCGTGCACGCGCCGCAGATGCCGTGCTCGCAACCGAGATGCGTGCCCGTGAGGAGCTGGCTCTCGCGCAGGAAATCCGCGAGGCTCGTGCGCGGCTCGACCTCCGCGGCGACCGGCGAGCCGTTGACGGTGAGGGCGACGCGCATCAGGCCGCCGCCTGCGCGAGCGCGCGCTTGAGGGCCACCGCCTGCTGGCGGCGCTCGACCGCGTCGAGGCCGCTGTGACCCAGAGCCGCGTCGACCGCGTCGGGTGTCGCGCGCTCGTCCTCGAGCACCACCGGTGGCCCGCCGACGGCCCCGATCACCGCTCGCCGGACGCCGCGCGCCGCATCAACCAGCACCGCCGCCATGGCGAAGGCGAACTCGCCGGGCTTGCGGCAGGCCTTGTAATAGCCCCAGCGCGCGCCGCTCGACGGACGCGGGATGCGCACGGCCTGCACGATCTCGCCGGGCTCCAGCACCGTGCGAAAGGCCGTGGGTACGAAGGCGCCGAGCGGGATGCTTCGGCCGCCGCTGGGCCGCCAGGTCAGCACCGTCGCCCCCAGCGCCGTCAGCGTGCAGAGCCAATCGGCCGCGGGATCCGCGTGCGCGAGGCTGCCGCCGATGGTGCCTCGGTTGCGCACGGCGCGATAGGCGATGCCCTCGGCGATGCGCGCGAGGATGCGCGCGCCGATATCGGGGGTGCGGCCGTCGGCGATCGCGGCGTGAGTGACACAGGCGCCCACTGTCACCGCGTCGGCGGCGTCCTCTACCGCACGAAGCTCGGCGAGGTGATGGATCGCCACCAGCAGCGAGGGCCGCGCCAGTCGGAAATTCAGCATCGGGCCCAGCGACTGGCCGCCCGCGAGCACACGCGCGCCCTCGCCGCCCTTAGCGAGCAGCGCGCCGGCTTCGCGCAGGTCCTTCGGCCGCGCGTAGTCGAACGGAAACGGCTTCATGTCGGACGCGCCGCGGCGAGCGCCGCCAGGATGCGCTTGGGCGTGATGGGGAGCTCCGTGAGCTCGACGCCGAGCGGCGCCAGTGCATCATTGACGGCGTTGGCGATCGCGGCGGGCGGGCCGATGGCGCCGCCTTCGCCGATCCCCTTCTGGCCGAACGTCGTATAGGGCGACGGCGTCTCCATGTGCTCGACGCGGATCGCCGGCACCTCGGTGGCGCCCGGCAGCATGTAATCCGCCAGCGTGGAGGCCATGGGCTGGCCGTCGGCGTTGTACGGCATCTCCTCGTAGAGCGCCGTGCCGATCCCTTGAGCGGTGCCGCCGAACACCTGGCCGTCGACGATCATGGGATTGACCAGAACGCCGCCGTCCTCGACCACGGCGTAGTCGAGAATCCGCACGGTGCCGAGCTCGAGATCGACGGAGACCACGGCGGCGTGGGCCGCGTAGCTGAAGGTGCCGCTGTCGCGCACGGCCTTGTAACCGGCGGTGACGTCGAGCCCACCGGACGCCACGCCTTCCGGCAAATCCTGCGGGCGCAGGTACCAGGTCTTGCCGATCTCCGCGATCTCCACGGAGCCGTTGGGCCCGATCACCTTACCGTCGCGCACCGTCACCTGCTCCGGCGTGGTCTGCAGGAGATGCGCGCCGATGTTCGCGAGCCTCGTGCTGAGCTCGCGGCAGGCGGTAGCGACGGCGCCACCCGCCATCACCATGCAGCGCGAGCCCCAGGTGCCCGTGGAATAAGGCGTCATCGCGGTGTCGCCGTGCACCACCTTGATACGGTCGAGGGCGATGCCCATCACCTCGTTCGCGACCTGCGCCAGCGTGGTCTCAAGCCCCTGCCCGTGCGACTGGATGCCGACGCGCAGCTCGAGCCCGCCGTCCGGCGTGAGCCGCGCCTCCGCCTGCTCGAAGCCCGGCACCATAGGAATGCCCCAGCCGGAATAAACGGAGGTGCCGTGCGCCGCCTGCTCGCAGAAGATCGCGAATCCCACGCCGATCCGGCTGCCGTCGGGCTCGCCCTTCGCCTGGCGGGCGCGCACCGCGGGAAGGTCGATCGCCTGCACGGCGCGGCGCAGGCATTCGGGATAGTCGCCGCTGTCGAAATGCTTCTTGGTGATGTTGTCGAACGGCATCTTCTCGGGCGCGATCAGGTTCTCGAGCCGGACCTCGTAAGGCTCACGCTTGGCCTCGCGGGCGATCGCATCCATCATCGCTTCCATCACGAAGCAGACGCCGGCGCGCGCAACGCCGCGATAGGGCAGGATCGGGGGCTTGTTGGTCGCCGCCGACCAGGTGCGGCAGCGGTAGGCCTGGAAGTCGTAGGGGCCCGGCAGGATGCTCGCGACCTGCGCCGCCTCGAGGCAAGCCGAGAACGGATAGGCGGAATAGGCGCCGGCATCGACGGTCGCCTCCGCGTCGATCGCGAGCAGGCGGCCCGTGGCGTCGGCGTAAGCGGTGATGTCGTAGTGGTGCTCGCGGCAGTTGGCGTTGGCGGTGAGCTGCTCGCGCCGATCCTCGATCCAGCGGATGGGATGCCCGAGCTTGCGCGCCAGGAACGATGCGCAGACCTCCTCGGCGAGCAAGAGGCCCTTGTAGCCGAAGCCGCCGCCGACATCAGGCGCCACCACGCGCACCTGGCCGTGATCGAGACGCAAGCAATCGGCGAGCCCGGTGCGCACGATGTGGGGGATCTGGGTCGCGGTGTAGATCAGGAGCTGCTCCAGCCGGCGGTCCCAGACCGCGACGGCGCCGCGGCCCTCGATCGGCGACATGCATTGCCGCGCGGTGCGGAAGCGGCGCTTGACCGTGATGGCGGCGCTCCGGCGGATCGGCTCCAGATCGGCATCGACCACGGTCTCGAGAAAGACGTTGTCGCCCCACACCTCGTGCAGCAGCGCCGAGCCCGGCTGCCGCGCGGCCAGCATGTCCACCACCGCCGGAAGCTCCTCGAAATCGACCTCGACCTCGGCCGCGAGATCCTCGGCGGCGGCGCGGCTCTCGGCGACGCAGGCGGCGATGGGCTCGCCGACGTAACGGACTTTGTCGGCAGCGAGCACCGGCTGCTCTGAGGGCTTGAAGCCGGGGAGCCGAGAGTTCGCGACGATGGCGCCGACCCCAACGAGATCAGCCGCGGTGAACACGGAAGCCTCGGCGCCCTTGGGCTTGCGGATCGAGCGGATGCGGGCGTGGGCCACGGGACTGCGGAGAAAGCAGACCTCCTTCATGCCGGGCAGCCGAATATCCGCGATGAACTCGCCGCGGCCGCGCAGGTACCGCTCGTCCTCCTTGCGCGGCACGCTGGCGCCGACGCCCGCGCGCGCTTGTTGGCCCGACTTATCCAATGTTTGCGCCATGATTCTCGACTTCGCCCCCACTCACGCGACAGGCATAGCACACTTCGTTACCGCGCAAACGGGCTGGAGGCGCGCACCGTGCGCCCTAGCTCGTCCGGCGCAACTCCGGCCACGAGGTCGCGGATTGCCAGCTTAGGACACGGCGCACGCGCTCGGTATCGAGCACGCTCGCGCGCGGGTTTCGCTCGTAGAGCTCGGGGTGGCGGACCGGCGGCGGGGTGCCGTAAGTCCGGCGCAGGTGATCGAGCGTGGGCACGTCCGTGAAGGTATCGGCGGCGGCGAGGAGGAAGGTCTCGATGCCATCGTACTTGTGCTCGGCCGCGAGGGCGAAGGCGCGCGCGGCATCCTCGGGGGCGACGTAGGAGCGGAGCAGCGGCACGGGCTCGGCCTCGCGCTCGGCCTGGGTGCCCGTCACGCCCGAGAGGAAGGCGATCATCTCCGGAAAGGCGACGTAGCTCGGCCGCAGGATCAGCACCTCGAGCGTGCCGCGGCGCGCGAAGGCGGCGGCGATCTCTTCGCCCAGGAGCTTGCTCATGCCGTAGGTGCTGCTGGGGCGCGTGGGATGCGCCTCGTCCACCGGGAGATAAAGCGGCGGCAGGTGCGGGTTCGTGTGGTCGAGGCCGAGGGCCGACGTGCTGGAGCACAGCACGACGCGGCGCGCGCCCACGCGCTCCGCCGCCTCGAACACATTCCAGGTGCCGCGCACATTGGTCTCGAACACCGCCGCGGGGGCGCTCGCGAGCGATTGATCGATGCCCGCGAGATGCACGACGCTCTCGTGGCCTCGGAACGCCGCCGCAATCGCATCGTAATCCAGCACGTCGACCGGCGGATGCGGCGCGGGCTCCGCTGTGTCGGGCGCGCCGCGATCGATTATGCGGACCTCGTGCCGCCGGCGCAGCTCCGCCGCGACGTAGCGGCCGAGGCGCCCTCGCCCGCCGGTCAGCGCGATGCGCAAGGGGCCTCGCCGCCGGTCACGGTGTCGCCGTCATGGCATCGACGATCTTGCGGTGGAAATGCAGGATCGCGCCCTCCCAGAAGGGCGACAGCCGGAGGTCGTCGGCGACGGGAGAGCGGCGGCCTTGCTGCATCAGCGTGAGGACCTTGCAGTCCTCGCCGCGCAACTGCAGCCAATAGCGGATCATCTCCGCGCGGGCGGCGCGATGCTCGTCGTCGGTCGCAGAGCGATCCACCAGGTACCACGAGCTGTGCCAGCGAGTGGTATCGACGCCCATGGGAACCCAGAGCGTCCGCAAAGCGAGGCTGCCGAACAGGCTGATCTGGGTGTTCGGGAACACGAAGCAGAGGGAATCCGTGCGCGCCGCGGCACCGGCGTTCGAGCGCAGGGGCACCAGCGGCGTGTCGGACCGCAGGGCGGACTCGCCGGCCCAGGTGAAGCCGAACACCTCGCCCTCGAACACGTCGCTGAAGGTCCGAGCGCCCGTGGTCGGGTCCACGCGGGCCGGCAATTGCTGATGCACGAACTCCTCGTGGTAGTTCTCGATCGCGGCCTCGACGGTGAGCTTCCAGTTGGCAGGCACGTCGCCCGCCTGATAATGCGCGAGGCGGAAGCGCCCCATGTCGTAGGGCGCCGACAAAGCGGCGAGCGGCGCCACAGCGCTCTCCAGCGGCGGCGCGTCACCGGAGACGTTGACGAACACCACGTCCATCCAGACGCCGGAGCGGATGGGCACCAGGCCGCGGTCCGCGCGGTCGATGCTCTGGGGATCGGCCACCTTTCTGCCGTCCCACCACGGCGTTCCCCTCAATCTCCCATCGAGACCGTAGGCCCAGCCGTGATAAGGGCAGCGCAGGGTCGGCTGGCCGCTCACGGGCTCGCTCAGGATCACGGAGCCGCGGTGGCGGCACACGTTGTGAAAGACGCGGATTTCGCCCGCGCGGTCGCGCAGCACGATCGCCGGCAGCCCCGCCGCCGTGACCGGGATGGCGTCGCCGGGATTGGGCACCTGATGGGCGAAGGCAACGCCGGTCCAGCTCCGGCCGAGCACGCGCTCCATCTCGAGCCGATGATAGGCCTCGCTGGTGTAGGCGGTGCTCGGGAGCGGCCGTGCGGTCTCGATGGGCCCGCGCACGCGCTCAGCGACATCTGGCCCCAGAAGCGTCTTCCAGGATGCCTCGCTCATTCGAATGATCCTCGCAGCGCCGCCGGCGTGGTGCCGCGCCGCCGGCGGAAGCTGCGCGTCAACGCGCTCTGATCGGAGAAACCAACCGCGAGCGCGATCTCCGCGATCGACAACCGGGTCTCGCGCAGCAGATCCTCGGCGCGGTCGAGGCGCGTCATGGCGAGCCGCTCCGCGGGCGGATGGCCGGTCTCGCGCCGAAACTGCTCGTGAAACCGGCTGACGCCCATGCCCGCCGAGCGGGCGAGATCGCCGACGGTCAACGGCTCGGCGTAGCGCTCCTCGATGACCGCGAGCGCCCGCAGGATCGGTTCGGCATGCCGCTCGCGAGCGGAGAATTTTCGGCCGATCGAGTCCGCCAGCAGAGCCGCCGCATGATGAGCGAGCCCATCGCCGAGCGTGCCGGATGAAGCCTCGGACGAGACATAGCGCGCCAGATGATCGAGGGGCTCGTCGATCGGAAAGAACGGCGCGGCGGAGGCGCGGGCGACGATGCTCTCCGGGAGGAACGCGGCGCGCGGCACCTCGAAGACGACGAAGCGGTTCTCGCCAAGCACGTTCCCCTGATGCGGCGTGCCGCTGACGATGAGCGCGCCGCTGGACGACGCGATCGCGCCGAGGGCGCCGCCCACCCGCACCTCCATCGCCCCGACCACCGGCAGCACGATCTGGTGGAAGTCATGGGCGTGGGCTCTCTCGCGTCCACGGTAGGACCGGAGCGACAAAGACATGCGCGGAGCGTGCATGGCGGATTTCTCCCTGCGGCAGCATACCCTACAAGGTCCGGAGAGCCGGTCAAAGCATGCGGAGACGCGGTCAAGACCGGCCACCGCGCGCCGTGCTATCTCGGAGCCTGAACAGGAGATGGGTGATGCCATGAGCGGAGATCGCTGGGTTACGTTCGACTGCTTCGGAACCCTGGTGGATTGGCACAGCGGGTACCGGCGCGCCCTCTCGCCGATCGCGGGAGCGCGGACCGACGAGCTGATCCGCGCCTACCACGAGTTCGAGCGAGCGATCGAGGCGGAGCGCCCGCACCGCCTCTACAAGGACGTGCTCACGGCGGGCCTGGAGCAAGGCGCGCGGAAGATCGGCCTCGCGCTCCCCAAGGGGCAGTCGGACGTGATCGTCCGGAAATGGGGCGAGCTGCCGTTCTACGGCGACGTGGCCACGGCGCTCGGCGCGCTGCGCGACGCCGGCTGGAAGCTCGCCATGCTCACGAATTGCGACAACGATCTCTTCGCCAAGACGCTTGCCAAATTCCCGCTCAAGCCCGATCTCGTCGTCACCGCCGAGATGGTCGGGAGCTACAAGCCGGAGCTCGGCCATTTCAAGCGGTTCCAGCAGGAAACCGGCGTCGAGCGCCGCAACTGGATCCACGCCGCCTGCAGCTGGTTCCACGACATCGCCCCGGCGCGGCGCCTCGGCGTGAAACGGGTCTGGGTCGATCGCGAC
Organism: Allostellaceae bacterium; assembly: GCA_035604335.1. Lineage (GTDB taxonomy): Bacteria > Pseudomonadota > Alphaproteobacteria > ATCC43930 > CGMCC-115725 > DASZHJ01. The sequence continues at coordinate 13,239 of DATNIT010000038.1, forward strand.
AAGACCGGGCATGATCCGTCGGCGGCGACGCGCGTGCTGCCAAACGTGGTCGACCTCCCGAAGACGGTCTCCGAGCTTCGCGATTTGCCGGCGCCCGAGCCGGCTGCATGAACCTTCCGAACCCCGGCGCATGCATGCGTGCGCGGTAGTAGTAGAGGCCGAGGGTCTCGGCGTCGATGCGCCGGCCGGTGTAGCGGAAGGAGCCGGTGGCGCTGGCGCTCTCGCCATAGGCCTGCACGCCCTGCTGCGTGATGGTGCCGGAGGTCGAGTCCACGCTGGCGATCAGCGAGCCCTGGATGTCCGGCACCAGGATCGCGCGCGTGCCGTTGGCGTTGACGAGGTTCAGCACCTCGTCGATGCCGGCGCCGTGGGTGTAGCGGCGGAGCACGTTGCCGCTGCCGTCGGACTCCAGCACCTCGCGGTCGCCATCGGAGAGGGTGTAGGTGCTGATGCCGTTCACCGTCTTCGACTTCCGCCGGCCCGAGGCGTCGTAGGCATAGCTCACGGTGTTGCCGCTGCCCGAGGCCGAGATCAGCCGGTTCTCGGCGTCATAGCCGTAGGTGAAGGTGCCGTCGGAGGTGAGGTTGCCATTGCCGTCGTAGGTCGGGCTCGCCGATCCCACCGCGGTGTACTGGTTCAGGTTGTTGGCGCTGTAGGAGACGCTGCTCGCGCTGGCCGTGGGATAAGACCAGTAGGAGTTGTCGCTGGCGGTCTGGTACACACGCTGGTTCACCTTGTTGTACCAGTGATTGAACACCACCGAGCTCGAGGCGGGCGCCGTCACCGCGCTCACGCTGTCGAAGATCGTGCCATTGAGGCGGTTGAGGGCGTCGTAATAGAAGTAGCTGGTGTACTGCACGCCGCTGCCGCCGCCGGGCACTGCCACGGTCGGGATCGTGACGTTTCTGTCGGCGTCGTAGGCGGGGACTCCCGTGCTCGGGTGGGGGAATTGAGCGCGCTGTCATACCGGAAGCCGGCGCGTTGAATGACCGCAACCTTGATCTAGGGCGAAGACGGGATCTCGACGCCTGCCGCCCGAAGCGAGGCGGCAACATCGGAGAGCGACCGAAAGAGGGTCAGCGGGTCGTCCTTGGATGGCAGGAACCCGCGTCGCCGCCAGAATTCTGCCGCTCCCTCATCGAGCGCATTGACGACGAGCGCGCGGCCGCCGATCAACCGGGCGCCAGCAACACATCGGATCAACGCGTGGCGCAGAAGACTCGTGCCGATGCCCTGACCTGCCCAGGCTTCGTCTGTCGCAAGCTGGCCGAGCAGGAGACAAGGGATCGGGTTGGGCGGCTGGCCCGTCTTGACGGATCGTGGCATCGCCGAGGGGACAACAGCGGTCGGCGCGAGCCCATAGTAGCCAACCACGCGACCGCCATCGTGAACCACCATGACGACCGTGAACCCCTTCTCCTGGTTCGACAGCGCCCTCGTCTTTAGCCAAGTGTCGAGCGCGGGCTTCCCACAAGAAAATCGCGATACATCGTGCCCGGAGTCGAGCGGCTCAGGCAGCGAGAGCGTCAAGATGCCCGTCAGCGCTTCTTGCGACGGCTCTCCCAAGGGGCCGAGCGCTTCAGCAACGTAACCATCTCGGGAACGGCAGCTGCCGGTGCGGCGATCGCCGACATGAAGGCGCTAAACCCCTTCGGACTCATTCGGATGAGCGCGTTTTCCATGATGATCTCCTCGGCCGCACGAACCGCGGCTTCGCGCACGAAATCTGTACGCGATCGACCGCGCAGGTCGGCGGCGCGATCGATGATCGCGATGTCGGCCTCAGGCAATCGCATCGACAACGGATGATCCTTCCTCTTCGCACTGCCTGCCATCGCACTCTCCTCAAGGACTGCGGATCTAGCGTAGCGTGGTGTAGTGCATTTTACAATACGAACTTTTCTACGACGTCGAGCCAAATATCTGGCTGCCCCGCCTGTACCGACGCCATGCGCGGCATTCGACGTGCGGCACCCCCTCAACTTTCTTGTCCTCGGGACCTGACCTAGACTGCGTCGAACGCCGTCAGGAGGTCCGTCATGGAGAAGAAGCTAGCCCAGCCGCTCGGCGGTAACATCATGCCGCGCTTCGGCGGGCCCGGCACCATGATGCGCCTTCCCGCGCGGGAGGACGCGACCGGGCTCGACGCCTGCTTCATCGGCGTGCCCTTCGATATCGGCACCTCCAACCGCAGCGGCGCGCGCTTCGGACCCCGGCAGATCCGCGCGGAATCGACGCTGCTCCGGCCCTACAACATGGGCACCCGCGCCGCGCCCTTCGACGCGCTGGCCGTGGCCGATGTCGGCGACGTCCCCATCAATCCCTATAACCTCACCGACAGCATCCGGATCATCACCGAGCACTACGCGCGCGTGCTCGCGGCGGGCTGCAAGCCCCTGACCCTAGGCGGCGACCACACCATCGCGCTGCCGATCCTGCGCGCCCTTGCGGCAAAGCACGGGCCCGTGGGCATGGTGCACGTCGACGCCCACGCCGACATCAACGAGCACATGTTCGGCGAGCCGATCGCGCACGGCACACCGTTCCGGCGCGCGGTGGAGGAAGGCTTGCTCGATTGCAAGCGGGTGGTGCAGATCGGGCTGCGCGGCACCGGCTATGCCGCGGAGGATTTCGACTGGCCGCGCCAGCAGGGCTTCCGCGTGGTGCAGGCGGAGGAGTGCTGGTACCGCTCGCTGGCGCCGCTCATGGCGGAGGTGCGCGACCAGCTGGGCAAAGGCCCGGTCTACCTGACCTTCGACATCGACGGCCTCGATTCCTCGGTGGCGCCGGGCACCGGCACGCCCGAGCCCGGCGGGCTGACGGGTGCGCAGGGGCTGGAGATCATCCGCGGCTGCCGCGGGCTCGACCTGGTCGGCGGCGACCTGGTCGAGGTGTCGCCACCCTACGATCCCTCAGGAAATACGGCGCTGCTGGCGGCCGGGCTGCTGTTCGAGATGCTGTGCGTGCTGCCCGGCGTGCCCTATCGTTGACGGTCCGCGAGCGGTCAGGCCGACACATGCGGGACTAGAAAGAAGAAGGAGGAGAAGCCATGAAGATCGTCGTCTTGGGTGCGGGCGTGGTCGGGGTCACCACCGCCTATGAATTGGCGAAGGACGGTCACGAGGTCACGGTGATCGACCGGCAGCCGATCGCCGCCAACGAGACCAGCTTCGGCAACGCCGGCATGATCGCGCCGGGCCACTCCTACACCTGGGCCTCGCCGAGGGCGCCGGGGATCATGTTCCGATCCTTGTTCCAGCGCGACCAGGCGTTGCGCCTGAGCCTCAGGGCCGATCCGCAGATGTGGGCGTGGTGCCTCAAGTTCCTGCGCAACTGCACCGCGGAGCGCGCGCGGGTCAACACGCTGCGCAAGCTCGGGCTCTGCCAGTACTCGCAGGCGGTCCTCAAGGAGACCGTGGCGGAGACCGGCATCGAGTATGACCGGAACACCCGCGGCATCCTCTATCTCTATCGCGATCAGGCCTCGTTCGAGTACGGCGTTCAGCACATGAAGATCCTGCAGGACGCCGGACAGGAGTTCCACATCCTGGACTTCGCGGGCGTGATCCAGATCGATCCCGCGCTGAAGGCGGCGCGCGGCAAGATTCATGGCGGCCTCCACGGTCCCACCGACGAATCCGGCGACTGCCACAAGTTCACGAACGCGCTCGCCGAGGCCTGCCGCAAGCGCGGCGTGTCGTTCCGCTACGAGACCACCGTGTCGGGCTTCGAGACCGAGGGCGACAAGGTCAGTGGGGTCACGACCGACAAGGGCACGGTCAAGGGCGACCTTTTCGTGCTGTCGCTCGGGAGCTTCGCGCCATTCGCCGCGAAGAAGCTCGGCATCGACCTGCCGATCTATCCGGTCAAGGGCTACGCCGTAACCATCCCGATCAAGAACCCCGACGCCGCGCCGCGCTTGCCCGGAATCGACGAGAATTTCCTGATCGCCTACACGCCCATGGGCGACCGCATCCGCATGACCGCCACGGCGGAGTTCTCGGGCTACGACACCAGCCACACGCCCGCCGATTTCCGCGTGGCGCTCGAGGTGGCGGAGACGCTCTTCCCGGGCGCCGGCGACATCCCGCGCGCTTCCTATTGGGCGGGCCTCAGGCCGATGACGCCGGAAGGCTGGCCGCGCATCGGCCCCACCCGGTACCGCAACTTCTATCTGAATTCCGGCCAAGGCCACATGGGCTGGACCATGTCCCACGGCTCGGCGCGGCTGGTGGCGGACCTGATCGCCGGCCGCAAGACCGCGATCGATGCCAGCGGGTTCGCCGTTGCCTAAGGTCCTGGATCACGTGACACACCCCCACACCTCACCCTCCCAGCGCTCCGCGCTGGGCCCCTCCTTCTCCCCTCTCCCGTTGCCGGGAGAGCGGAGAGGGGTATCAAGCAGCGATCTCAATCTGATCCCTCTCCTCTCGCCCCAGCGGGGAGAGAGGAGAGGCAAGGTGAGGAGTGAGGGGGCTGTCACCCCTCGGACGAAAAGCAAGTCGTGACCCCCGAAGAGTTCCGTAAGTTCGGCCACCGGCTGATCGATTGGCTCGCGGATTATCGCGCGGGCATCGAAGAGCGGCCGGTGATGGCGCAGGTGCGACCCGGCGACATCAAGAAGCAGCTGCCCACCGCGCCGCCGGAGCAGCCGGAGGCCATGGAGGCGGTGCTGGCCGATCTCGACCGCGTCGTGATGCCCGGCCTCTCGCATTGGCAGCATCCGCGCTTCTTCGGCTACTTCCCCGGCAATGCGCTGCTCGCGGGTATCCTCGCGGACTTCGTGAGCACGGGCCTCGGCGTGCTGGGCCTGGCCTGGCAATCGAGCCCGGCGGTGACCGAGGTCGAGGAGGTCATGGCGGACTGGGTCCGCCAGATGGTCGGCCTCTCCGAGAGCTGGAGCGGCGTCATCCAGGACACCGCCTCCACCAGCACGCTGGTGGCGCTGATCTCGGCGCGCGAGCGCACCACCGACTACGCGCTCTCCCGCGGCGGCTTGCAGGCGGAGGAGCAGCCGCTCGCGGTCTATGTCTCCGCGCACAGCCACAGCTCCGTCGACAAGGGCGCGCTGCTCGCGGGCTTCGGTCGCGCCAATCTGCGCTTGGTGCCGTTCGACGCCGAGTACGGCATGCGCGCCGATGCGCTCGAAGACCTGGTGCGGAGCGATCTCGCCGCGGGGGTGCGGCCCTGCGCCATCGTCGCGACCGTCGGAACGACGGCCACCACCGCCATCGATCCCGTGCGCGGCCTCGCCGAGATCGCGCGGCGCAACAAGATCTGGCTGCATGTCGACGCGGCGATGGCGGGGAGCGCCATGATCCTGCCGGAATGCCGGTGGATGTGGGACGGCATCGAGGGCGCGGACTCCCTGGTGATCAACGTGCACAAGTGGCTGGGCGCGCCCTTCGACTGCTCGCTCTATTACGTGCGCGACCCCCAGCACCTGATCCGCGTCATGTCGACCAATCCGAGCTTCCTGCAGTCCTCGGTGGACGGTCAGGTCAAGAGCTTGCGCGACTGGGGCATTCCCTTGGGCCGGCGGTTCCGCGCGCTCAAGCTCTGGTTCCTGATCCGGGAACAGGGCGTCGAGGCGCTCAGGGCGCGGTTGCGTCGGGACATGGCGAACGCCCAGTGGCTCAGCGAGCAGGTGGCCGCGACTCCCGGCTGGCGCGTCCTGGTGCCGGCGCGGCTGCAGACCGTCTGCGTGCGCCACGAGCCGCCGGGGCTATCGGGTGAGACCCTCGACCGGCACACACTCGGATGGGCCGAGCGGATCAACCGCTCGGGTGCGGCTTATCTGACGCCAGCGGTGGTGGACGGCCGCTGGATGGTGCGGGTCTCGATCGGCGCGCTCGCCACGGAGCGCGATGACGTGGCCGCCGTCTGGCAGGCGATGCGTCAGGCCGCGGAGGATTCCGCCACCGAGAACTGAGTGGCGAGATTGCCTTCGTAAGTGGTGGGACCGACGTGGCTGAGCCGGCTCGCGAGATCGGCCCAGATCTCGCCGCCCATGTCGATCCAGCGCTTGCAGAAGGCGAAGTCCTCGCTGAGATAGACCCCGGTCTCGGGGTCGATCATGCATTCGAAGAGCGCCACGCGGTTCGAGCTGCCGGCGAGCGCGTCGCCGTAGTTGTGATCGCTGCGGAAACGGAGCGACTGATAGCGCTCGCACATCTTCTCGAGCACGGCCCGGCGGACCATCAGGAAACCGGTGCCGGCATAGCGGACGCGAACGAACTCGCCACGAGTCTCGATCCGCTCGGGATTCTCCACCTCGAGGACGTAGTGCAGCGCCGCGGCGCTGGGTTCCGGCAATCCGGCGGCGAGGGTCTGGCGCACCTTGTTCCAATCGATCCGCTTGATGGGATAGACGCCGGCGCAGACGTCGGCGCCGCACGCGAGGAGCCGCAGCACCTGCTCGGGCTCGAACCCGATATCGGCGTCGATGAAGAGCAGGTGGGTGGCCGCGGGATCGTCCAGGAAGGCGGCCACCAGATTGGCCCGCGCCCGCGTGATGAGCGCGTCGTTCTGCTGCATCTCCAGCTTGAGCTTCACGTCGGAATAGGAGCGCAACGCCATCTGCAGCTTGAAGAGCGAGGCCGTATAGATGCTGGAGACCTGCCCGCCGAAGCAGGGCGTCGCGACAACAAGCTGAATATCGTCCGCCACTGGCCGGCTCCTCCCGAGGTCGATGAGACGTGCCCGCACGCTAGCCGAGCATGGTGAACGCCCCGTTAATGGGTGCCGATCGCGAAGGCGCGGCAAGCGCTTATTCGCGGGCACATTGCCGGTTTGGCGCCCGGTGCTACAGTCTGCGGGTATCCTGCTCGCCCTGGAGGCCGCCATGACCTTGAGCGCCGGACAAACCTCGGCTCGCCGTGGAACTCCTGGGATCGGCGTGATCCCCAATCGCGCGGCGCTCGGCGCGGAGATCACGGGCGTCGATCTCAAAGACCTGGACGACGATGCGTTCGCGCGCCTGCTGCAGGCTTGGCACGATCATTCAGCGCTGCTGATCCGCGGCCAAAAACTGAGCGACCAGGACCTCATCGCGTTCAGCCGCCGGCTCGGCGAGCTCGACTGGGCGCCGATCCAGGAGACCGGGCGGCGCTTCGTCGAGGGCATTCCGGAGATCTATATCGTCTCCAACGTCAAGGTGAACGGCGAGCCCATCGGCAGCCTGGGCGACGGCGAGGCCGTCTGGCACACGGACATGTCCTATCTCGAGGTGCCGCCCAAGGCGAGCATGCTCTATGCGCTCGAGGTACCGCCGAGTGGCGGCAACACCTCCTTCTGCACCATGTACGGCATCTATGACGCGCTGCCGGCGCGGTTGAAGGAGCGCATCGCCGGTCTCAAGATCAAGCACGACGGGACCTACAACAGCGGCGGCTATCTGCGCCAGGGCGTGACGCCCTCCGACGATCCCATGACCTCGCCGGGCGCCGTGCACCCGTTGGTCTGCACCCACCCGGCGACCGGCCGGCGCATGCTCTACCTCGGCCGGCGCCGCAACGCCTACCTGGTCGGGCTCTCGCTCGCGGACTCGGAGGCGCTCTTGAACGAGCTCTGGAGCGTGGTCGACCGGCCGGAATTCGCCTGGGAGCACACCTGGCGGGTCGGCGATCTCGTACTGTGGGACAACCGCTGCACCATGCACCGGCGCGACGCCTTCGACCCCGGAAGCCGCCGCGTCATGCACCGCACCCAGGTGAAGGGCGAGCAGCGGCCGAGCTAAACGTCGCTGGCGCGACGAGCTTTTTTGTCAGCGCGGTGCAACCCACTCTCGGTCCAAGATCGGCAGAAGGTTGAGCACGCGACTCAGTTAACTCCTGAGGCGACCGTGCTTGGCTTTCTGTGTGTTCTGGATGGAGTGAGGGCGATTGAGAACGGGCCGGCAATGGGAGAGCTGGATCTGCGCTATAAACAAGGAGCGATTGATGTCCGTCTAAATGATCCCAGCGGAGATGAGCTCCACGATTGACTCTAATCGCTTCCCGTTAAGCTTGGCCGGCCGTTTCTAGCTCCGGGCGTCAGCCGAGATAGGCGCGCTGCACCTTTTCGTCATCGATGAGCTCCGCGCCGCGGCCGACCAGGGCCACCTTGCCGCTCTCGAGCACGTAGGCGTAATCCGCGATGTTGAGCGCCGCGAGCGCGTTCTGCTCGACCAGAAGAATGGTGACGCCCTGCTGATTGATGGCGCGGATGGTCTGGAAGACTTGCTCCACCAGCACCGGCGACAAGCCCATGCTGGGCTCGTCCATGAGCAGCACTCGCGGTCGCGCCATCAGCGCGCGCGCCGTCGCGACCATCTGCTGCTCGCCGCCGGAGAGCGTACCGGCCACCTGCTTGATGCGCTCCTTGAGGCGCGGAAAGAGCGCCATCATGCGCTCCTTGTCCTCGGCGATGGCCGCGCGGTCGCGGCGCGCGAAAGCGCCCATGTGCAGGTTTTCGTCCACGGTGAGGCGGGCGAAGATCCGCCGACCCTCCGGCACCTGCACGATCCCCATCTGGGAGATCTCGTGCGCCGGGATCTCGGCGAGGCTCTCGCCGTCGAGGCGGATATCGCCGAAGCGCGGGTGGAGGAGTCCGCTGATCGCGCGCAACGTCGTCGTCTTGCCGGCGCCGTTGGCGCCCACCAGCGTGACGATCTGGTGCTCCTCGACCGCGATCGAGACGCCCTTCAAGGCCTCGATGTTGTCGTAGAAGACGCGGATGTCGTCGATCTCGAGCAGTGCCATGAGGTCTCGCTAAACCGGGGCCGGCGGCTCGGTCAGGTGCTCGACCGTGTGCTGGCGCGCCACCGCCGGCGCGGAGGACGGCGTGCCGAGATAGGCTTCGATCACCTTGGGATCTTTCTGCACCTCGGCGGGCGTGCCTTCCGAGATCTTGACGCCGTGGTCGAGCACGGTGACCACGTCCGACATGCCCATCACGACGCGCATCTGGTGCTCGATCAGGATAATCGTGATGCCGTACTCGTCCCGCACCCGATGGATGAACTCCATCATCTCCGAGGTTTCTCGCGGGTTCATGCCCGCGGTCGGCTCGTCGAGCATCAGCAGCTTCGGTTGGGTCGCGAGCGCACGTCCGATCTCGAGCCGGCGCTGCTCGCCATAGGCCAGGTTCCGCGCGATCACGTCGCCGCGGCCGCGCAAGCCGATAAACTGCAGCAGCTTCAACGCCTCGTCGTGGGCCCGCGCCTCGTCCTGCCGGGTGTGAAAGCTGTTGAACAGCGCACCCCACCAATGCGACTTCAGGTGCAGGTGCATGCCCACCAGCAGGTTCTCGATCGCCGTGATGTTCCGGAACAGGCGGATGTTCTGGTAGGTGCGGCTTATCCCGACCGCCGCGACGCGGTCCGGCGTCAGGCCATCGAGCCGCTCGCCGCGAAACCAGATCTGTCCGCTGGTCGGCTTGATGTTCTGCATGATGCAGTTGAAGACCGTGGTCTTGCCCGCGCCGTTCGGGCCGATCACGCTGTGGATCTCGCGCTCGCGGATCTCGAGATCGAGGCTGCCCACGGCGGTGAGGCCGCCGAAGCGCATGGTCAACTGTTTCGTCGAGAGGATCGGCTCGCCGGGCAAGGCTGTCTCCTATTCGCCGGGCCGGTGCTCGGCGTGCGCCGCGACTTCCGCGACGACGGCCGGCGGCGGCTCCTCGAGCTCGAGATCGCCCGCGAAGTCGTGGAGCTCGCGGCGGCGCGTGGCCGAGGGCCACAGACCCTCCGGCCGGATCCGCATCATCACGATCAGCGCCACGCCGTAAAAGAGATAGCGGTATTCGCCGAACTCGCGAAGCAGCTCCGGCAATCCCACCAGCGCCAGCGACCCCACGATGACGCCGGGCAGGCTCCCCATGCCGCCCACGATGATGAGCGCCAGGACGTTGATGGAGACCAGCAGCTGGAAGCTGCTGGGATAGACCGAGGTCAGCATCACCGCGAAGATCGAGCCCGAGAGGCCCGCGAACGCGGCGCCGAGGCCGTAGGCCAGCAGCTTCACCTTGACCAGGTTGATGCCCAGCGCCTGCGCCACGTCCTCGTCGTCGCGCACCGCCATCCACGCGCGCCCGAGCCGCGAGCTCTCCAGGCGCCAAGCGCAATAGGCGGCGAACCCCGCGCACACAAGCGTCAGAAAGAAGAGCGCCACGGGATCGGCGAGCTCGAAACCGCCGATCCGCGGCTTCGGAATTTGCAGGATGCCCTGAGCGCCCGCGAGCAACGGCGCCGCGGCGTCGGACTGCACGACGACGCGCACGATCTCGCCGAGCCCCATGGTCGCGACCGCCAGGTAGTCGCCGCGCACGCCCAGCACGGGGATGCCGAACAGCACGCCCACCATCACCGAGATCAAGACCGCGATCGGCATCGCCATCCAGAAGGACATGTGCGGTATCGCGGTGAAGGCGGCGAGCGCGTGCGGGCTGTCGGCGGTCAAGAGCGCGGTCGTATAGGCGCCGACGGCGAAGAACGCGACGAAACCGAGATCGAGGAGCCCCGCGAGCCCCACCTCGAGGTTGAGCCCCATGCCCATCAGGATGTAGAGGCCGACCAGCATCAGCACCTGGCCGATGTAGGAGCCCGCGAGGATCGGCAGCAGGATCAGCACCAGCATGGCGATCCCGGCCTTGGCGAACTGCCCGTTGCGGCTTTGCCACCAGCTGGTCGTGCCGGAGGCGGCACTCCGCACTTGCATTCTCGTGACCAGCAAACTGGCGCCCGTGGCGATGATGAAGATGATCGCCGCGCCTTCAGGCGTGAGGCCCTCCCAGGTGTACAGCACGTCCCGCACGGCGCCGATGGCGTCGTTGAACTGCATCATGATCTGGATGAGTTCTTGGAAGACGCCGAAGAACAGCACGGCCATGCAGCCCACCAGCACGGGCTTGCGCACGCTTGGCGTGCTGATCGCGAGGAGCACGCCCAACACGCCGAGCACGGCGCCGGCGACGACGAGCAGGGGTACCGCGACCCCGAGACCGAGCTCCAACGTCAGCATGTCCGAGGTCGCCGGCGACAACGAGATGAAGATCGACCGGAGATCGATGGAGTTCATCGCGACGACGAGCAGCGCCAGCAGGCCGCCCGCCACCGCGCCCGCGATCAAGCCGTTGAGCACGATCGTGGCGATCGAATGGTGGCGCTCGCCGCGGGCGAGGTATGCACCCGCACCCAAGCCGATCGCCAGGAGCGCGGTTTGCGCCATGGTCAGGAGGTCCACGATGATCGCCCGCTCGTGGATCATCGGAAGAATGCCGACCACGGCGAGGTAGACGGCGATGATGCCGAAGACGAGGCCGGTCACCATCGCCCGGTGGAACGGAGAGCGTACCCGCTTGTGCCGGCGGCCCCGCGAGATGGTTGCGGCGGTCATGCGCGTTTCTTCGCCATGCGCTCGCCCAGGATCCCGTGCGGCCGGAAGATCAGGACCATGATGAGCAGGGTGAACGCAATGAGATCGCGCAGCTGATAGGGCGCGGGTATGCCGATGCCGTCCAGGAACAGCGCGGGTCCCACGGACTCGACGACCCCCAGGAAGAACCCGCCGAGCATGGCGCCGGGAATGCTGCCGATGCCGCCCAGCACCGCCGCGCCAAACGCCTTGATCCCGGGCTGGAAGCCCATGAAGAAGTAAACCTGCTTGAAGACGAAGGCGTAGAACACGCCGGCGATGCCGGCCATGGCGCCGCCCAGCGCGAAGGTGAAGACCACCACCTTGTTGACATCGATACCCATCATCGCCGCGGCGTCGGTGTCCTCGGAGACCGCGCGCATGGCGGTTCCCATGCGGGTCTTCTGAATGATCGTGTAGAGCACCAGCATCGCCACGATGGCCAATGCGATCACCACAACGTCGACGGTGGGTACGGTGAGGGGCGGGATCGGCGTCTCCGCGCCCGGCGCGCTGAAGTTATAGAGGACGATCGGCTTCGCCTCCCACTTCGGATCGGGGTAGGAGTGGATGCTCGGCCCGAACAGCCCGCGGAAGGTCTGCTCCAGGAAGAACGAGACGCCGATCGCGCAAATGAGCGGCGCGAGGCCTCGAACGTGCCGGAACGGCCGGTAGGCGAAGCGCTCCGTCAGCACGGCGATCGTCGTAGAGGTCGCCACCGCCACGGCGAGAATGGCGCCCATGGCAAGGATCGGGTTGCTGTTGAGGAACCCGGAGTAATCGAGCGCCGAGGCAATGAAATAACCGGAAAAGGCGCCGGTCATCATGATGTCGCCATGGGCGAAGTTGATCAGGCGGAGCACGCCATAGACCATGGTGTAGCCGAGCGCGATCAGCGCGTAGACGCTGCCCAGCGTCAGGCCGAACATCACCAGGTCGAACCACTGCGTGGCGACGTACCGGCCCTTGTACAGGGTTCCGATCGTGCCGCCCACCACAACGATCGTAACCCCGATGCGCAGGGCCCAGAGGATGACATCGACGAAAGTGAAGCGCGAAAGCGTACTCAGTCGCGGGATAAGCGATCGTCCAGCCGCCACGTCAGCCATTAAGTGGAAGTCCTCGCGCTTTTATTGCGGTAACGGCGTTGCAAGAAGCGGGCCGGAGGTCCGGATGGTGGTTCGCATTCCACGAGCACCATCCGCCAACCTCCGGCCCTCGACCGTCACTGGCCGGGATTAGGGCCAGATCTTCTTGGGATTCGTATCCACCTTGTAAGTCTTGGGATCGGCGTTGGTGTACTGGTACACCGCCGGCTTGAACTCGCCGCACTCGCCGTGGGCGTCGCACTTGATCGGGCCGCTGATGCCGTCGAACGTGGTGGCGAACACCGCGTCGCGCAGGGCCTTCCGGCCGATGTAGGTGTTGCCCTTGTCGTCCGTCTTGGCGACTTTCTCGAGCGCCTTGAAGGCCATCTCCGCGCCGTCATAGGCGTGGGCGTGGTAGCCCGAGATCGGCCCCTCGCCATAGGCCTTCTTGTACTTCTCGACGAACTGCGGATAGCCCTTGCCCATCGCCGCCGGCGAGAGGTCGGTGTAGGTGATGCGGAAGCCCACCACCGCGTCCTTCGCGGCCTCGATGAAATCGGGCGCCAACATGCCGGAGCTGCCGATCAGCTGCACCTTCTCGAGCCCGGGA
>DATNIT010000039.1:0-4949 GCA_035604335.1 Allostellaceae bacterium
GTATCGGGCGCCAGACGTTGCCGCCAATGCCTGAGGGCGATATGGTCAGTCGAGTCGCAAGAATGTCTCATGCCGGGAGGCCGCCATGTTCAAGGGCTCGATCGTCGCGCTGATCACGCCGTTCCGGAACGGAGCCGTGGACGAGCGGAGCTTCCAGGCTTTCGTTGACTGGCAGATCAAGGAGGGGACGCACGCGGTGGTGCCCTGCGGAACCACCGGCGAGTCGCCGACCCTCAGCCACGCCGAGCACAAGCGCGTCGTCGAGGTCTGCATCGAGGTGGCGAAGGGCCGAGTGCCCGTGATCGCCGGCACCGGATCGAACTCGACCGACGAGGCGATCGATCTGACCCGCCACGCCAAGGAAGCGGGCGCCAACGCGGCGCTGATCGTCAATCCCTATTACAACAAGCCGACTCAGGAAGGGCTCTACCAGCACTTCAAGGCGATCCACGACGCGGTCGACCTTCCGATCATCATCTACAACATTCCCGGCCGGACCGCCGTCGATATGAGCGTCGCCACTATGGCGCGGCTCGCCAAGCTGCCGAACGTGGTCGGCGTCAAGGACGCCACCAACGATCTCGCGCGCCCGCTGCGCACGCGCGAGGCGATCGGACCCAAGTTCTGCATGCTCTCCGGCGAGGATCACACCGCACTCGCGTTCCTCATTTCCGGCGGCGACGGCTGCATCTCCGTCACCGCGAACGTGGCGCCGCGCGCCTGCGCGGACATGCACGGCGCCTGGCAGAAGGGCGACGTTGCCCGCGCCATGCAGATCAACCAGCGCCTCCTGCCGCTCAACGACGCGCTCTTCGCCGAGACCAGCCCGGCGCCGGTCAAATTCGCGGCCTCGCTGCTCGGCAAGTCGACCGCCGAGGTTCGCCTTCCGTTGGTCGTTCCCATGCCGGAGACCCAGGAAAAGGTACGCCATGCGATGCGTCACGCGGGCGTGCTGAACTGAGGGCATGGCGCGCCCGACCGACCACTACATCGCGCAGAACCGCAAGGCCCGGCACGTTTACCTCATCGAGGATACGATCGAAGCCGGGCTGATGCTCGTGGGCAGCGAGGTGAAGTCGCTGCGCAAGGGCGGTGCCAGCATCAACGAGGCCTACGCCGCCGAGCGCGAGGGCGACCTCTACTTGATGAATGCGAATATCCCCGAATACGCGGCGGCGCGCGTCAACCACCAGCCGCGCCGTGCGCGCAAGCTCCTGCTGCACAAGAAGGAGATGACGCGGCTCGAGGGCGCGATCACCCGCGAGGGCATGACCCTGGTGCCGCTCGGGCTCTACTTCAACGATCGCGGCATCGCCAAAGTCGCAATCGGCCTCGCCAAGGGCAAGCGCAAGGCCGACAAGCGCGCCGCCGAGAAGGAGCGGGATTGGCAGCGCCAGAAGGGGCGGATCATGCGCGGCCGCAACGCCTGAGGCGCCGGCGCCGTACGGCATGACGCGCCGCGAGCCCAAGGCGAACGACCGAATGCAGCGTAGCTACCGCTACGCCCTGACGGAGCCCACGGCGGGGTCGTGCGGGTCGCGTCCGGGCACGACGGTCCGACGTGACCGCGCGGTTCGCGCAGAGCCTCACCCGTTCCCTCGCAGGCGCTGCCTGATCTCCACGAACACCGCCTCGAACATCTCGGTCGTGAGCACGCCGGTGTTCGTGTTGTAGCGGGAGCAATGGTAGCTGTCGGCGAGCAGAGCGCCGGTGCCGAGGGTGTGGATCGCACCGTGCTTGAAGGGGCGGGCGGACTTGCGCTCACCGAGCGCGCTCAGCACCGCGCCATGGGCGATGGCGCCGAGCGCCAGGATCGCCGCGAGCCTCGGCATCGCCGCGATCTCCCCGGCGAGGAAGCTATTGCACGTCGCGATCTCCTTGGGCTCCGGCTTGTTCTCCGGCGGCACGCAGCGGACAGCGTTGGTGATGCGGCAGTCAATTAGCTTGAGCCCGTCATCGGCTCGCGCCGCGTAGGTGCCGGTGGCGAACTCGAATTTCCTGAGGGTCGTATAGAGCAGGTCGCCGGCGTAGTCGCCGGTGAAGGGCCTGCCGGTTCGGTTCGCGCCCTTGAGCCCCGGCGCCAGCCCCACGATCAGCAGCCGCCCCGTCAGTTCGCCGAACGAGGGCACCGGCGCATTGTGCCAGAGTGGCTCGGCGTGGCGATGGCGGCGGCGGAATTCGACGAGGCGCGGACAGCGCGGGCACTCGGGGCCGGGCCCCTCGCTCACGAGGTGCCGCTCAGCCGAGATTGTCGGCGTGAGCGGGCATCGCGCGCTGCCCCTCCTCGCGCACCCGCATGATCTGCGGCGCCAAGTCTTGCAGCTCGATGAAGGTGTCGCACTGCCGCCGGAGATCGTCCGCCACCATGGGCGGCTGCGAGCGCAAGGTCGAGACCACGCTCACGCGCACCCCGCGGCGCTGCACCGCCTCGACCAGGCGGCGGAAATCGCCATCGCCCGAGAACAGCACGGCATGATCGAGATATTGCGCCATGTCGAGCATGTCGATCGCGAGCTCGATATCCATGTTGCCCTTGATCTTGCGCCGGCCCATGGCGTCCGTGAACTCCTTCGTCGGCTTGGTCACCATGGTGTAGCCGTTGTAGTCGAGCCAATCGACCAGCGGCCTCAACGGCGAATATTCCTGATCCTCGATCAGCGCCGTATAGTAGAAGGCGCGGATCAAGCGGCCCTTCGAGGCGAAGAGATCGAGCAGGCGCTTGTAGTCGATGTCGAACCCGAGGCCGCGCGCGGCGGCGTAGAGATTGGCTCCGTCGATGAATATCGCGATTCTTTCTTGCGGATAGAACATGATCAATGCGCTCCCGATGAAATGGGTTTGGCTGAAATGCCTCAATGGGCGCTCATTTGCCAATGAAAGGCCGGGAGCGTCAAGACGCGGTGCCCGCGAAGTCCAGCTCCGCCGGAAAGCGTAAAGGATGATCCTGATCGGTCTCGGCGCCAATCTCGCGAGCCTCGAGTTCGGCGCGCCGCCAAGGAGCCTGGAGGCGGCGCTCTCCCTCATGGCCGAGCACGGCCTCCGCACCGTCGCGCGCTCGCGGTGGTATCGCTCGGCGCCGGTGCCGCCGTCGGATCAATCCTGGTTCGTGAACGGCGTCGTCGCCGTCGAGACCACGCTCGAGCCCGCGGCGGTGCTCGAGATCCTGCACGAGATCGAGGCACGGTTCGGGCGCGTGAGGCGGGAAAAGAACGCGGCCCGCGTCCTCGATCTCGATCTTCTCGCCTATGACGACCGGGTGAGCGGGGAGGGCGAGGCACCGATCCTGCCGCACCCGCGCCTCCACGAGCGCGCCTTCGTCCTGCGCCCGCTCGCTGAGATCGCGCCGGACTGGCGCCACCCGCGCCTGGGCAGCGCCGTCGAGGCGCTGATCGCGGACTTGCCGCCCGAAAGCGCGGCCGATCCGCTCGACTGAGCCGGGAGTTCAGGCGCCTTGCGAGAGGGCCTGTATCCGCTGCCGCGCCGCGGGCAGCATGCGTTCGAGCACCGCGTCGCGATAGATGAATCGGTGTACGAGCGCGGCTCCAACATGGGCCCCAATCATCGTGAGAAGGCCCCAGACCAGCGGCCCGTGGAGGTGGCCGATGGTCCGGCCGAGCTCCGAGCCTTGGGCGACCAGCGCGGGCAGCGGCATGATTCCGAAAAGGGTCACGGGCCAGCCGCGCATCGAGGCATAGGCCCAACCCGTCAGCGCCGTCGCCAGCACGAGCCCGTAGAGCATCAGGTGAACGGCCTCCGCGGCTCCCCGCTGCCAGGCGGGGCCGGTCGGCTTCAACGGCACAGGCCGTGCAAGCCGCCAGACGTAGCGCGCGACGACGAGCGCGAGAATCGCGGCGCCGATCGAGAGGTGCAGGCTCATGGCGGCGCCCGGCGACATGCCGCGCTTGATGTCGGGCATCAACCACCCCACGAGGATTTGCAGGGTGAGCAGACCCGCCGTGCCCCAGTGAAAGGCCTTGGCGGTGGGTCCATACGGTGGTTGGGAGGTCATCGAAGTCGCTCCGTGTCTCATGTCGCCAACACAGCGTCGGCGATCATCTTGCAGGCGAAAAACGTGATACCGACCTTGAGCGCGACGACGCCGAGCTTTTCCGGGATCCGGTCGCGAAAGAAGCCGCCGAAATACGAGCCGGCGGCGGACGCCGCGATCATCACCGCGGCGAGCTGCCAATAGCGAAGGAACGGGAAGCCGGCGGCCACGAAGACGAAGACCTTGAGGCCGTGCAGCACGCTCATCTGCATGGCATGGGTCACGATCACCCGGTTCTTGGATAGGCCCTGCTTGATCAGGACGGGCTGCGAGATCAACCCGACGCTGGCGACGAAGAGCGACAGGAACGTCTGGATGAACGCGATCGAGAAGAAGTTGGTGAGCAGCTTGCCCAGTCTCCTGACGAGGCCGGTCCAGGTGCAGAGCAGAATGAATCCGCCGAGCGCGGCCGAGAGGTAAAGGTCGGGGATCTGGCCGATGAAGAAATAGCCGGCGCCGCCGCCGAGGCAGGCGCCTCCGAGATAGGCCGGCAGCAGACGCGTGTCGGCTTGGCGGAAGTCGAAGACGAACCGGCTCGCGTTGCTCACGAACTGAGTGATGCCGTGCAGCGGCACCACGGCTGCCACAGGCATGAAGGACGGCATGACCGCGAGCAGCCCCAATCCGCCGCCGATCCCGAGCGCTGCCGTCAGCAGCGAGGTCAGGAAACTGGCGGCGGAAAGGCTGGCAAACGCTTCCATGCCGGGGGCGGCGATCATGGCGGAGACCGGAATTGGGAGGGCGGTCGCGGTCAGGCGGCCTTCCGGATGCCGATCGAGTGCGGCGGCACCGTTGCGCGGGGCGACGCGTTCGCCAGGATGTCGTAGCACTCGAAACGCTTCAGCGCGCGCCGGTCGCGGTGCTCGTTGGCGGCGTTGCGCAACACCGGCAGCCGGTCGTG
>DATNIT010000040.1:0-2411 GCA_035604335.1 Allostellaceae bacterium
AAAATGCACCATACTCATCGAGTAAAGAGTTGAAGGCGTCCCCGCGAGGCCTCCCGCTCAAATCCACGCCCGTCGCTTCAAAAAGCGTAAGCGTCGTTGTCGGGCCACGGCTTTTGCCGGAGCGGGTTTGAGGTAGGCGAAGGGCAAGAGTTCATCGAGGCGGCTCATGGGATGGCGATCGACGATCCTGGTGAGCACGTCGGCGAGATAAGCTTGCGGGTCGACGTCATTCATTTTGCAGGTTGCGATCAGCGAGGCCAGGATTGCCCAATGTTCGGCGCCGCCGTCGGAGCCAGCGAAGAGATAATTCTTGCGCCCGAGCGCAATGGGACGGATGGCGCGCTCGACGGCGTTGGAATCGATTTCGACGCGGCCGTCGTTGAGGAAACGGGTGAGCCCGTCCCAGCGCGTGAGCGCGTATCGGATTGCCTCCGCGACGGTAGACTTGCCCGAGACGGCTGCGAGTTGCGCTTCGAACCAAGGCTTCAACACATTGACGAGCGGCTGGCTGCGCGAGAGCCGCACGCGGTGTCGTTCCTCGGCCGAGCAGCCGCGGATGTCGGCTTCGATCGCATAAAGCGCACCGATACGTGCGAGCACCTCCACCGCGATCGGCGCCGGGGACGCTGCCTGGATCTCGTAGAAGCGGCGCCGCACATGGCTCCAGCAAAACGCAAGGACGACGTCGCCGTGCTCGGCAAGCCGGGCATAGGCGCCGTAACCATCGACCTGCAGGGTGCCCTTGAAGCCCGCAAGGTGAACGGCCGGCCGCTCGTGCTTGCGGTCGGGCGCATAGACGTAGGCCACAGCGGGCGGTTCGGGTCCACCCCAGGGCCGATCATCGCGAGCATAGGCCCAGAGCTGGCCTGTCTTGGTACGTCCGCGTCCGGGGTCGAGCACCGGTGCCGTTGTCTCGTCGGCGAACAGCTTGGTCGAACTCTTCAGTCCTTCAAGCAGGCGGGCGTAGACGGGGCGGAGCGCAAAGGCGGCGCGACCCATCCAATCGGCCAGCGTCGAGCGATCGAGCGCAATGCCTTGGCGGGCATAAATCTGCGCCTGGCGGTAAAGCGGCAGGTGGTCGGCATATTTGCTGACGATGACATGCGTCACGAGGGCCTCGGTCGGAATGCCATTCTCGATCAGCCGCTCCGGCGCCGGTGCCTGCGCCACTTCGCCCTCACAGGCCCGGCAGGCATACTTGGGACGGCGCACGACGAGCACCTTGAACTGCGCCGGGATCATGTCGAGCCGCTCGGACACATCCTCGCCGATCCGGTGCTTGAGACCACCGCAGCACGGGCAGGTTTTGTCCGCGACATCGATGACGATCTCTTCGCGCGGCAGATGCGGCGGCAGCGCACCGCGGTTGATGCGCCGATTGCGCGACCTCGCCGGCTTCTTCCCGTCTTCTTCCTCTGCAGCTTGCGCCGCAGCGAGCGTCTGTTCCAAATCCTCGAGTGCGAGCGCCAGCTGATCGGTATCGAGCCGTTCGGCCCGGCGGCCGAAGCGGTGGCGCTGCAGTTCCTTGATGATGCTGATGAGGCGCTCGACCTCGCCACGGGCAGAGGCGAGCTCGTCGGCATGCCGCTCGCGCTCGGCCAACAACAAAGCACGCAGAGTATCCGGATCGGTCGGGAGCTGATCGAAGGGAGCAGGCATAGCCCGATGGAATCACATCCTCAGCGATTCGTCTCGTTCGCGATTGCGCCTGAGTCATCGTGCCACGGGTTACAGCGTCGCCTGCGGCGCAGGCACCCGCACAGCACGCACGCGCGCCCAATCAAGGCCTTCGAGAAGAGCCGAGAGCTGAGCCGGCGAAAGCCGCATCACCCCATCGCTGATCGTCGGCCACCGGAACGAGCCTTGTTCCAGCCGCTTGGCAACAAGCACGACACCGGTAGCATCCCAGAACAACAGCTTTACGCGATCTGCGCGTTTGGCCCGAAAGACGTGGATGACGCCGCCATAAGGGTCCGCACCGAGGCTCTCGCGCACCACCGCAGCGAGGCCATCCATGCCCTTACGAAAATCGACCGGCTTCGTCGCGATCAGGACCTTCACGCCGCTGGCGGGAACGATCACGTTGCTGCCTTCACGGCTCGCAAAACCAGCTTCAGCATCGTCGCGTCCGAACCCGGCGGAACGCGCACTGTCGCCACGCCGATCACGATCTCGATGATCGTCGCTTCGGTCTTGGTGTCCGCGACAGGCGGGGCGGCCATAACCACCGGCACAAAGGAAGCCGCGTGGCGGCTCTCTTCGGCGCGCTCGCGAGCCTCCCGCCGCCAGGTGAACAGCTGCTGCGGCGTCAACCCGTACCGGCGCGCCACGTGCGACACGACCGCGCCCGGCGCGAGTGTCTCCTCAACGACACGGGCCTTATCATCCTCTGCAAACCGGCGCCGTCTGCC
>DATNIT010000041.1:0-10830 GCA_035604335.1 Allostellaceae bacterium
CCCGCGGCGCCTCGGCGCGGCCGTCAGGCGCAGTCATTCACGTCCCGGTCGGCGAGCCGGTTCTCGGACGCCTCCTCGATGCGATCGGCGAGCCCGTAGATCGTGGCCCGCCGTTGCCTGCCGACATCGCCCGCCGGCCGATTCACGCGCCTGCGCCTTCTATCGACCGTCAGCGCGGCACTCCGGAGATCTTTCATACCGGCATCAAGGTCATTGATCTGCTTGCGCCGCTCGTTATGGGCGGCAAAGCCGCGATGTTCGGCGGGGCAGGCGTGGGCAAGACCGTTCTGATCATGGAGCTGATCCGAACAACCGTCGAGCGCCATGCGGGCATTTCGGTTTTCTCGGGCATTGGCGAGCGGTCACGCGAGGGGCACGAGCTTCTGCTCGAGCTTCGGGAGTCCGGCGTGCTCAAGCGCACGGCGCTCGTCTTCGGACAGATGAACGAGCCGCCCGGATCCCGCTGGCGGGCGGGCCTCACCGCACTCGCTATCGCCGAGCACTTTCGCGATACTGTGCACGAGGACGTGCTGCTACTGATCGACAATGTTTATCGCTATGTGCAAGCCGGCGGCGAGGTGTCGGGGCTGCTCGGCCGCCTGCCGTCGCGCGTCGGATATCAGCCCACGCTCGCCAGCGAGATCGCCGAACTCGAGGAGCGTATCGCGTCGGTCGCCGGCGCGGCCATTACCTCGATTCAGGCCGTCTACGTTCCTGCGGACGATTTCACGGACCCTGCTGTCGCTGAGATATTCAGCCACCTCGATTCCTCGATCGTTCTCTCACGCGATATGGCGAGCGAGGGCATGTATCCTGCGGTGGATCCGCTGGGCTCGACCTCGAGCCTGCTCGATCCGCGTCACGTCGGCGAGGCTCACTATCGGACCGCGCAGGAGGTCCGCAAGACCATCGCGCATTATCGCGAACTCCAGGAGATCATCGCCCTCCTCGGCATCGAAGAGTTGAGCGTCGCCGACCGAACGGCAGTGCAGCGCGGCCGCCGCCTGATGCGGTTCCTCACCCAACCCTTCATGGTCACTGTCGCGTTCACCGGAAAGCCCGGCCGGACAGTCGAGCTGCAAGCGACACTGCAGGGCTGCCGCGCCGTCCTGGACGGCGAAGCGGATTCCTGGGCCGAGAATTCGCTCTACATGGTCGGCGATCTCGACGAGGCCCGCGCGAAGGAAAAACAAGCGGGCGCGGGGGCTGCATGAGGCTCACCGTCACGACTCCGCTCGCGATCGTCGTCGACGTCGCGGATGTCGCGCATGTTCGCGCCGAGGACGACACCGGTGCCTTCGGCATCCTGCCGGGCCACGCCGATTTCCTGACCGCTCTCGCGGTGTCCGTCGTGAGCTGGCGCAACGCGGGAGGCGATGATCATCACGTCGCCGTCCGCGGCGGCATGCTCGAGGTGCGCGGCGGCGTCAGCGTTTCGATCGCGGCGCCCGACGCCGTGCAGGGCGAGGACTTGCAGCGTCTCGAAACCGATGTTTTGGCCGTCTTTCAGCGACAGCTCGTCGAGGAGCAGGCCGCACGCACCGACGCTCAGCGACTTTATCTTGCGGCGATCCGGCAGATCTGCCGCTTCCTGCGGCCCGGGCAAGCGGCTGGCTTTCCCGGCAGCTTCGCCACGACCGAGACCGAGGGGCTCAAGGAATGAGCCGGGAATCGGAACATCCCGAACCGCTTGGCGAGGCGGTCAAGACGCGGCGCGAACGCCGTGCACGCTGGGAGCACGAGGGAGAGCGCTCGATCGGCCAGAACCTCGCTATGATCGGTTCGCTCGGTTGGACGATCGTCGCACCGCTGCTCGCCGGTATCTTTCTCGGGCGCTGGCTCGACCATGTCTTCCAGTCAAGGATCTTTTGGACGTTGGGCTTGCTCGTCGCGGGGCTTGCGATCGGCTGTACGCTGGCATGGAAGAGGATGCATCGCGAATGACTCACGACACTGTGGTTGTCTCGGCTCTTGCTGCCTCCATGGCGGTCGTGGGCGCCATCGTCGGGTTCGTCTATTTCGCTTGCCTGCGGCGGACGGTCGCGCTTTTTGCCGGCGGAGGCGGCTGGGCCGGGCCGGCCGCGCTGACGCTCGTCCGCGTCGGCGCCGCGGTCGTTGTCCTCGGTTTCGCCGCGAGATTGGGCGCCGTGGCGCTCCTGGCCGCGTTTCTCGGCCTCTTGGTCGCGCGTACCATCGCTATGCGGCGGGCACAGAGAGCATTCTGATGCAGTCATCACCGCTTTCGAGCGCCGTCCTCTTCCATCTCGGCCCAGCCAATATCACGAGGCCGGTGGTGACGACCTGGGCCATCATCCTGGTCCTCGTCCTGGGGTCGTGGCTTGTCACGCGCCGGCTGGGATCGCGGCCGGACCGGCGCCAAGCGGTTCTCGAAGCGATCGTGATCGGCGTCCTCGGGCAGATCGAGGACGTGATCCGCAAGGATGCCCGGCCCTTCCTGCCGCTCGTGGGTACCCTGTTCATCTTCCTCGTAACCGCAAATCTTTCCGGCGTGCTGCCGGGCGTCGAGGCGCCGACGAGTAAGCTCGAGACACCGGCAGCTTTGGCGCTTATCGTCTATTTCGCGGTTCATTATTTCGGCGTGCGGGCACAAGGCGCTCTTGGGTATCTCGCCAGCTTCGCCAAGCCCAAGCTCATCATGCTCCCGCTCAACATCGTTTCCGAGGTGACGCGCACCTTCTCGCTGATGGTGCGGCTCTTCGGCAACGTGATGAGCGGCGAGTTCGTGATCGCACTCGTGGTCGGGCTCGCCGGACTTTTCGTACCGATCCCGCTCATGGCTCTCGAGATCCTGATCGGACTGGTGCAGGCCTACATCTTCACAGTGCTTGCGACCGTATTCATTGGCGCTGCCGTGGGCGGCGTCGAGAAAGGTTGACGGAGGCCCCATGGACGTAAAGGTCATCAGCATCATTCTCGCCGCGGTCGCGGTGTCGATAGGCTCGATCGGCCCGGCGTTTGCCGAGGGCCGCTCGATTGCCGCCGCCATGGATGCGATCGCCCGGCAGCCGGAAGCCGCGGGCACGATTTCGCGAACCCTCTTCGTCGGCCTCGCCATGATCGAGACGATGGCGATCTATTGTCTGGTCGTGGCACTGCTGCTGCTCTTCGCCAATCCTTACGTCGGCTGACAATGCGCTTCGATTGGTGGACACTCGCGCTGCAGACGGTGAATTTCGCCATCCTGGTGTGGCTTCTGCAGAGGTTCCTCTACAAGCCCGTGCTGCGCATGGTCGATGCACGCCGTGCGGAAGTCGCAAAGCAATATCAGGACGCCCACGACGCGCAGGCGAAAGCGCAGGCGCTCCAGGAAAAGGCGGAAAGCGACCGTGGCGGCATTGCAGCAGAACGCGCGACGCTGCTCAAGGCGGCGCAGACAGAGGCCGAAGACGCGGCAAAGACGCGGCTTGCGCGCGCCGAGCGGGAATCGTCTGCGCTCCTCGACAGCGCGCGCAAGGTACTCGCCAAAGAGCGCGAGCAGGCTCTCGCTGAGGCGCAGCACGCCGCCCTCGATCTCGGAGCCCAGATCGCGCGCCGGCTGATCGAAGAGCTGCCGATGAAGTTTCGCGCGGAAGCCTGGTTGGAGCGACTCGAGCAGCAACTGGCGGCGCTCCCAAAGGCGGAATTGGACGCGTTCCTGCACGAGGGCGCAGATGGCGGCGCCGTGACGGTGGTCACGGCCTCGGCGCTTCCGGCCGATAGCGCCGCGCTGTGGCAGGGCCGGCTCCGCGAGCGGCTCGGCGACGGAGTCGCCATCGCCTTCGATAGCGACCCCAATCTCATCGCGGGCGTCGAGCTGCACCTTCCCACCACGATTCTTCGCTTGTCGTGGCAGAGCGCGCTCGCTTCGATACGTTCCGAGATCGCGCCCCATGCCCATGATCGCTGACGATTTGCATGCCTGGGTTGACCGGAGCCGACAGCGCATCGGGACGGTCGCGCTCGAGGCTCGAATCGAGCCGATCGGCCGCGTGGTCCAGGTCGGTGACGGTGTGGCCACCGTCAGGGGGCTTCCTCAGACGCGCCTCGACGAGTTGCTTGTCTTCGAAGGCGGCGTGCGTGGGCTTGCGGTCGATCTCGGGGAAGAGACGATAGGCTGCGTTCTGCTCGGCGACCCGGCCTCGATCAAGAGCGGCAGCATCGTGCGCGGCACCAGCGAGGTCGCACGGGTTCCGATCGGTGACGCGCTTCTCGGCCGGGTGGTGGACGCGCTGGGTACGCCTCTCGACGGCGGCGATCCGCCCGAGGTCGAGACATTCGCGCCGATCGACCAGCCGGCGCCGGCGATCGTCGACCGGGCGCTCGTGACGCGGCCGCTCGCGACCGGAATCCTCGTCGTCGACGCCATGATCCCGCTGGGTCGCGGGCAGCGCGAGCTCATCATCGGCGACCGTGCCATCGGCAAAACCGCGATCGCCGTCGACACGATCATCAATCAGCGCTCGAGCGACGTGATCTGCGTCTACGCGGCCATCGGTCAAAAGACATCCTCGGTCGCGCAAGTGATCGAGGCGGTTCGGCGCCATGGCGCCCCGAAGCGCTGTCTCTTCGTCATCGGCGCGGCGGACGCGGCGCCGGGGCTGCAGTGGCTGACGCCCTATGCCGCTTGCACCATGGCGGAGCATTTCATGGCGGAGGGCCGCGATGTGCTGCTTGTCCTCGATGATCTGACGAAACATGCGGCGGTCTATCGCCAGCTCTCGCTGCTGCTGCGCCGGCCCCCGGGTCGGGAGGCCTATCCCGGCGACATCTTCTACATCCATTCGAGCCTGCTCGAGCGCGCGGCAAAACTTGGGCCGGAGCGCGGCGGCGGCTCGCTCACAGCGCTGCCGATCGCCGAGACGCAGGCCGGCAATATCAGCGCTTATATTCCGACCAACCTGATCTCGATCACCGACGGTCAGATCTATCTCGATCCGCGCCTCTTCAATGAAGACCAGAAGCCCGCGGTCGACGTGGGCAAGAGCGTCTCCCGCGTGGGCGGCAAGGCTCAGGCACCCGTGCTCAAGGCGTTGTCCGAGAGCATGCGGCTCGAATACGCCCAGTTCCTCGAGCTCGAAGTGTTCACTCGATTCGGCACCATGGTCGACGAGCGAACCCGCAAGATCATCGAGCACGGACGGCGCATCCGCGCCATCCTGGAGCAGCGCCAATTCCGCCCGTTGTCGCTGGGCGAAGAGGTGGCGCTGCTGCTGGCGCTTTCGACGCGCGCGCTCGATGACATACCGCTCGACCGGGTGGATGCCTTTCGAGATGCCCTCGAAGCGTGGCTCCAAGATCATTGCCCGGCCGCGCTCGCGTTAGACGACCGGACCGACGCGCTCGCGGATGAAGTGCGCAAGCAGCTCGAAGCCGCTCTCCGCGCGCTGGCGCGGTCGATGACGGCCGCGAGCCCAGCGGCAGTGGGTCAGCCATGACCCAGCTTGCGGAGATCCAGTCCCATATCGGCAGCATGAGCGAGCTGCTCGACGTTGTCGGCGCCATGCGTTCGCTCGCGGGGATGCGCGTTCAGGAGGCGCAGCGCACGCTGCTGGGCGTTCGCCGCTACGCCGAAGCGATGGCAGGCGCGATCAGCGCTGCCCTGCTGCTGATGCCGGAGCCTGCCCCGGCGCCGTCGGCGCACGGTCGGCGGGCGCTCCTGCTCTTCACCGCCGAGCACGGGTTCGTCGGAGGCTTCAACCAATCCCTCGTCGAGTCCGATGAGGCGGCCCCCGCGCCGCATGATACGTTCTTCGTGCTTGGCAGCAGGGGCGCCGCCCTCGCGTACGAACGGGGACGACAGGTGACATGGACCCGGCCGATGGCCACGCGCGCGGCGAGTGCCCCAGAAACGGTCCGCAGCCTGACCGCCGAACTCTATCGGCGCATCGCGCGCGGCGAGATATCTCGTGTCGAGGTGGTTTTTGCCCGCTCTCGCCAGGCTAGCCGATCAATTATCGAGCGTCGTCTCCTCCTCCCGCTCGATCTTGCTTCGCTTGCAGAAAAGCGCCCGGGGCAAGCGCCTTTTCATAACCTCGAGCCGCAGGCGCTGCTGGAGAAGCTCATGGCCGAATATGTCTTCGCTCTCCTCACCGAGGCCGCCATCGAATCGATTGCGAGCGAGAACGCGGCACGGTTTGCTGCAATGGACTCGGCGCATGAAGGTGTCACCGCGAAGCTGGAGCAACTCCATCAATCCGCACGCCAAGCACGGCAGTCGGAAATCACGGCCGAATTGCTCGATCTCGTCACGGGAGCCGAAGCACTCACCCCACCGACGCACGCGCGTGACAAACGCGAACCAACCGCGGCGCACCCACAATGAGCGTGAAGTCCGCTACTGGTGGAATTGCTGTCCGATGCCAAATGTTCGGAATGGGTCAACACCACCCATCCCGCAATGCCGACGGGCCAAAAGTTCACTCGACATCCCCGGCACAAATTCAAAAACGAAACACAACCGGATTTGCAATTGGGACATCGGGTGGAACATCGGGCGATTTTTCCCGAGCGGTTTTATGGGCGGTGAACTTCCGCTTCGGCCGTATATTTCTGCGGGCAGGCGTGATGCTCACCTGCTGCTCGATCGCGCCGTCGATGGCGGCAGATCGAGCTGCGACGGCCTATAGATTGACGAAAACGGTCGCCCTCGGGGGCGGTGAACGCTGGGACTACGTGGTCTTCGATTCTTCCGCCAAGCGCGTGTTTGTTGCGCATGGCGACCATGTGACAGTCGTTGACGAAAAGAAGGACGAAGTGATCGGCCAGATCGGCACCTTTCCGGGCGACGCGCACGGGATTGCCGTGGCGACCGGGACGAACCAGGGCTACACCGACGACGGCAAGGCAGGGACCGCGGTGGCCTTCGATCTGGCATCGCTGAGGCCGCTGAAGCGGATTGCGGCCGCGCCGGATGCCGATGGAATCATCTATGAACCGGTGACCCGCCACATCTATGTCATCAACGGCGATAGCGGCTCTCTGACGGTCATCGACCCAAAGGCGAGCGCGGCCATCGCGACGATTAATGTCGGGACCGGATTGGAAGCGGGCGTCGCGGATGGCAAGGGCAGGCTTTTTGTCGACGGCGTCGAGAATCACGACATCGTGCGAATCGATGCCGAGACCAATGCGGTCGAAGCCCACTGGGTGATGCCTCAATGCAAAAGGCCGCACGGCTTGGCGATTGATCCCGAAACGCGGCGCCTCTTTGCGACGTGCGCCAACAACATTCTGGTCGTGGTGGATGCGGACCGCGGGACCAACGTGGCGACCCTGCCCATCGGCGGCGGCAGTGACGGGGCTGCCTTCGATCCGATCCGCAAGCTGATTTTCAGCTCCAACGGCGAGGGAACATTGAGTGTCGTGTCGGAGAAGGATGCCCAGACATTCATCACGACCGACACGATCAAGACGGCCCCCGGCGCAAGAACCATGGCGATCGACCCAGACACGGGCCGGCTCTTCCTGGTCGCCGCGGACATCGCCAAGATCGATCCCCCGGCGGCGCCGGGCGGCAGGCCGCACGTGACCTACGTGCCCAATTCGCTGAAATTGCTTTATTTCGATCCGGTCAACTGATTGGGGCTGTTGCGGCGGCGATGACGCCTACCGCCGCTCCCCGGGTTCAGCCGGGATGCGTTCGGCGCCCTGGTCGGTCACGAGAATGCAGACGACGATGAAGGCCGCGATCGTCAGGGAAGACGTGATCCGGCTCAGATCAAGTCCGCCCTCGGCGTGCGGTTTCGTCAGCAGATCGCCGAGCGAGGCGCCGAGCGGCCGGGTGAGGATGAACGCCGCCCAGAATAGCAGCGTGTGGGACACGCTCGTCCAGAAGTACGCGGCCGCGATGACGGCAATGGTGGCGCCGAACACGACGGCGCCCCCGTCGAAGCCAAAACCCCAGGAATCGGCCAGGAAATCGCCGAGCGCGGTGCCGAGCGTGTTGGAGAAGAAAATCGTTGCCCAATAAAACAACTCGGCTTTGCGCGTGGTGATGTCGCTGACCGACGCCGATCCCGTCGCAAGACGCCACCACGCGAGAACGAGCAGCACCGCGGCGAGCAAGAGGATCGACGAGAGGGGGTAGCCGAGACCGAGCGAGCGGTCCAAATAATCGGACAGCGTCGTACCGGTAGTCGTCGTCGCGACGATGACGGACCAGTACAAGAACGCATGATAGGATTTCATCGCCATCTGACCGGCCAGCGTGACGATCAGGATCCCGAGGAAAATAATGGTGCTGACGGCATAGCCGAGGTTCAACGTCATGGAGAGCGCGTCGCCGCCAGTCTCGCCCAGGGTGGTCGCACTGATCTTGATGATCCAGAACGCCAGCGTGACTGCCGGGACCTTGTTCATCATCGAGGACTGATTCATCGTCACGACCTTCCGGCGGCTCTCCGGCGCAAAGGTTAGCGCACGTTCCACCGCGTCAGCATTGCGGCATTCCAAAGTTCTAGCGTGCGAGAATTATCGCTGCCATTCGCCGGTGACCGCGAAGGTGCGAGCGGTCGCCAAAAGACGCGTGGGGGAAGAGCCATCATGGCCGCGGAACGTATCCGAAAAACCAATAAGGGTGCGCAATGTGCCATGCCTCTCGCAGGATGCGGCTCTTTGAACCTTCCATCTCGCTGTCTCCAAGATCGGCGACGCTGTTTCGCTCAGATAGCGGCAGTTGAGCAGCCCTTAACGGAGGATCGCTTGGGGGGAAGCCTCCGGCCCATCAGCCCCAGGGACCTTTATGGGTCGGCGGCGTGCTTGTGTCCCAAGGGCCTTTCGGATGCGCGTCGGCGTCCCGAGGGAATTGCGGCGCCTGCATCTCCAACTCGGTAACGGCAATGCCGCCGAGATTGCGCAGCCGGGCGATTCGGTCTGGGATCGGCGGATGCGTCGAGAACAGCCCGCTCAAGAATGCGCCTTTGGGCGCGGCGATGCAGAGGGCGGATACCGGCGAATCCGTGCGCGCGATGTTGGTATCGCCGGCCTCGAGGCGCTGCAAAGCATGGATGAGACCAATAGGATTGCGCGTGAGCTTCGCCGAACTGACGTCGGCGAGATATTCGCGCTGGCGTGAGATCGCCATCTGCACGAGGCGCGATGCGAGCGGCGCCACAACGAGCAGGATTGCAAGCAGCACGACCACAACGAGTGTCAATGCGATCCGCGCGCCCGAAGCCCCGCGTTCGTCGCGTGACCGCGCGGGCCGGTAGCCGTATCCACCCCACCCCATCGACCAATAGGCGACATTGCCGAGGAAATGTGCCAACAGCACGATGACGCCGGCCATCGCCGCGACCACAGTCGTATAGCGAACATCGTAATCGGCGACGTGCCCCGTCTCATGACCGATCACGGCCTGCAATTCCTCGCGCGTGCAGGCTGCGAGAATGCCCGTCGTGGCCGTGATCATCGCGCGCTTGGGCGACGAGCCACTGGCAAAGGCGTTGAGCGCCGGCGTATCGATGACCATTGGCCTCGGCGCCGACACGCCCGCGGCGATTGCCATTTCTGAGATCACGTCGATGAACCGCCGCTCGAGCGGGTCGTCTGGGTTGGCGTCGCGGGCGCCAGCGAAGGACGCGAGGATCTCGGCGCCCGAACTGAGCGTGATCAAGCCCCAGATCAGCCCGGCGCCCGACAGGATCGCTGCGCCCATGAGCGCACCCGGCCGCGGCGGCCCAAACAGATCCAGCAGCACCGCACCGGCCGTCAGTTGGTCAACTTGCTCCGCCGGCAGGTTCCAGATCAGCTCGATGATTGCGACGCCCCACCCGACGACGTAGCCAACGACCGCCGAAATCAGCAGCAGGACGACGAAAAGTATAAGCGTATTGCGCTTGTTCCGCGCGATAGCGCGGCGAAAATCGGTGTTGTAGAGCGTGGCCGACCGGTCAGCCATGACAGGTGATCAAGTAAGGCGCACGTCGGGCACAGCTTCGGTCGCGGACCGCTCGGTCTCGGGCACCTGGTACATCGTCTCGGATGTGAAACCGAAGGACGAGGCGAGCAGCACGCCCGGGAAGGACGCGACCCGGATGTTCTGCACCTGAACCGCGTCATTATAATGCTGACGCGCGAAACTGATCCGGTTTTCCGTCGAAGATAGCTCCTCCATCAAGCTCGACACGTTCTGTTGCGAACGAAGCTGTGGGTAGGATTCGACGAGGGCAAAAAGCTGGCGCAGCATGCCGGTCAGATTGTTCTCGGCCTTCATCGCCTCGTCAGGCGTGCGGGCGTTCACCGCCTGGTTGCGCGCCTCGATGACCGCCGTGAGCTGCGCCTTTTCGACCGCCATCGCGTCCTTCACCGCATTGACGAGGTTTGGGATGAGGTCATGCCGGCGCTTCAGTTGGATATCGATCTGCGACCAGGCATTGCGCACTTCCTGGCGCCCGGCCACGAGGCCGTTATAGACGCCGATGAACACGATCACCAAGAGGACGATGATTCCCAAGACGACATAAAGCCCGGTTGACATCGGCCGATCCCTTTTTGCGCAAAGCGTTGCAGCGCGGCGTTGTCATCTTAGCCAGAAGCGGGGAAGGCGGCCAAGTAGCGCAACCAGACCGCGCATGAGCAAGTGTCGCCGCCTCCCCGGCGCCCGATCTGCACTTGGCTGAGGGGCCCGAGGTGGCGCATCTCGCCTGAGGCAAACGCGGCCGATGCTCCCTGCTGGCAGATTTTGTTGCAGAAGTCGGCGATTGGAAGGAGTTGGGGGACTTAAACAATTTTTTTGAAGCTGTTGTCTGTCGCCTGCTCTATCGGGAGCGGCGACCTTCACGCAATCGCCCTAACACCGACAACGCCTATGCGGCGCAAGCGGCGGCCGTT
>DATNIT010000042.1:0-32562 GCA_035604335.1 Allostellaceae bacterium
CAGCGCCTGCCGGCGCAGGAAGCGCTCGATGCGCGTGACGCCGGTCATGGTGGCGATGGCGATCACCGCGGCCAGGATGCCGAGAGCGGCGAACAGCGCATAGTCCATGCCGGTGATGTGCACCTGCGCGTCCAGCCCAAAGATCGACTCCTCGCCGTAGAGCGCGCGCACCACCAGCGTGCTCGAGAGCGCCGCCACGCTGATCGGTGCCAGCACCGCCGGCGAATAGCTGCCGATCACCAGCTCGAAGGCATAGAAGGCGCCGGCGAGTGGCGCGTTGAAGGCCGCCGCGATGCCGGCCGCCGCGCCGCAGCCCACGAGAGTACGAAGATCTCCGCGCCGGACCTTCAGGAGCTGGCCGAACTTCGAGGCCATGCCGGAGCCCAGCTGGGTATAAGCGGCCTCGAGCCCGACCGACGCGCCGAAGCCCGAGGAGATGATGGTGAGCAGCGCCAAGTTCGCGCTGTCGGTGAGCGACATCTTGCCGCCGAACAGCGCGTTCGCCTCGATGGCGTCGACGATCTCGCGCGGCCGCCAACGGCGGATCAGGATGGTGGCGCCACCCGAGAGGAGGCCGCCGACGCACGGCACCAGCAGGACCCGCCACCAATCCGGCGCGCCGCTTCCGCTCAGCCGCTGATGCGGCTCGATGGCAAAGTTGATCTCGTGGAGCTGCTGCACCAGCACCTGGAGCACGATCACGCCGAGGCCGATCGCCACGCTGATCAGCGCGCTGGCCGCAATCAGCGAGACTTCGTTATCCCGCACGCTTTGGCGCGCCAGGCGCTCCCACAGGGAACGCCAGGGCAGAGTGAGGCGGCTCGAGCCGTTCAAGAACATGCGAGACCGTCGCGACCGGAGAATCCGCGAGGCAGAGTGAACGAATCTAGTCAGGCGTCAATGCGGCGGTTCACAGAGCGGGGCGGAACTGTGAAGACTTTGTGGCTATTCCCGCGCTGATCCCGCTGCGGCGCTGAAAGTTGCGCTCAGCCTACTTGTTGGCGGAGACCGCAAGGCCGATCAGCGCCGCGATGTCGCCGGGCTGCATGGTCGCGGCGCCCTGCAGCGCGCTGAAGGCGACCGGCGCCGGCGGAGCGAGCTCGATCGTCAGGGAGTGCGGCGCGCCCAGGAAGGTTTTCACCGCGGTGGCGACGGCCTCGACCGCCGGGCTGTTGCCGAGCGCCGTCACCCGCGCGTCGACCATGGCCATGACCTGCTGGCGCAGCGCCGCTGCATCGGTGTTGGTCTGCAAGGCCGCGGCCTTGAGCGCCCGGTCGGTGAGCGAGGCGTCGTCGTAGCGCAGCAGCGCGTGAGTGAGGCTGCCACGCGTCTGCCAGCCCGGGCTCGGCGTCATATCCGAGAGGTCGGCGGAGAGGTTGAGTGCGCCGAGCTCGTCGATCTTGAGCGCAACGCTGCGCACGCTCATCTGCTTCTTGTCGAGGTCCCACTGGTAGGAGAGGCCGAGGCTCAGGGTCATCGTGTCCAGGCCGAGTTGATCGAAGGCCGTTTGCGCTCGCACGTCTGGCATCAACGCCTTGCTGAGCTTAAGCCCGGCGTAGCTGAGCTCGCCGGACACCGGTACTCCATGGGAGAATCCGATCTTCGAGATCGACAGCGTGCCGACTGGGATTACCTTCCCGTCGGGAGTCTTGGCCGTCATCCCCGCATACTCGATCCGGCCGATCGCGAGACCGTCGAGCATCTCCGGCGTGAGAGGGTCGCCCGCGAGCAGCTGGCTCAGCGGCTGCTGGAACTTCATGTCCGCCATGCTGACGCGCTCGAGGGTGATGGTCCCCAAGGGCGCGGCCTGGATGGTGGCACCCTCGGCTTGCGCGTCGCCGCGCGTGCCGCGGTCGTATCCGCTGCCGCTGAATTTGCGGATGGCGTAGCTGACGTCCGTCGCCGCCATTTGGGGCGTTGCCGGGACCTTCGCCATGACCTGCATGTCGTCCACGGCATAGGCGTCGTAGCCGATCCCCAGCATGATCGAGGCCTCGAATCGGAGAAGCGGGAGAAGGTCCTCCAATTGCGGTGGCTGGGTGCGCGTGGCCAAGGTGGCCTGCGCTTCCGTCCAGGAGGGGACGCCGGCGTACAGCAGCGCCCACGGATAAAGCCTCAAGCCGTCGAGCCGAACCGCGCCGACCGTTGCGGATCCGGTGGCGAAGTGGAGGCTCACCCCCTTGACGGAGATGGTGCCGGCGACGGGCAGCGCCTTGTCCGGCGCCAGCGCGGCTGGGTTCGCCGCGGCCTGCGCCCAGGCCGCCGCGAAATCGATCGAGGGCTTGCTGACCTCGACCTGGTCGAGGGTCATGTCGAGGGCCTGCGCGCCGGTTCCCTTGAACACCACACCGCTCAGCGTCGCCTCGTCGGCGGCCACATTGTACTCGGCCGTCTTGTACGCCATCGAGTAGCCCGGCGGCAGCGTCTTGATCCACTGATCGAGCCCGGTCCGGAACTGCTCGCCCGCATAATCGTGGAGGCGCGTCCAGCCGTAATAGCCTCCCGCTGCCCCGGCGACGACGACCACCAGGACCACAATCCACAGCACCGGCTTCCGCATGAATGCCCCCATTTTCCCCGATCGGGGTCACCCTATCATGGCTCGCGCGGGCTCGACTACTCGCGCGCCCGTGAGTGCAGACTGGCGGCCTCCGCGTTCAGGTTTTGTGAATCGAATCGATCCAGCGGACTTCCTCGGGCGTCTCGACGACGGGGATGTCGAGGTTCACCACCACCGGCTCCTGGCCGCTGCGCACCAGGACGCAGTCCAAGGGCTCATTGGGATTGGCGTTGATCTCCTGGTGCGGCACGTAGGGTGGGACGTAGATGAAATCGCCCGGACCCGCTTCCGCCACATACTCGAGCCGCTCGCCCCGGCGCATGCGCGCCTTGCCCCGGACGACATAGATCACGCTCTCGACCTCGCCGTGGTGATGGGCGCCGGTCTTGGCGTTGGGATGGATGGTGACGGTGCCTGCCCAAAGCTTCTGCGCACCGGCCCGCGCGTAGGTGATCGCCGCGGCGCGGTTCATGCCGGGCGTCTGCGCGGTGTTGATGCCGAGCTCGGTGCCCTTGACGATGCGCACGCCATGGGTGCGCCAATCCGTGTGCTGTTCGGTCATGCTTCTCTCCGATGGTCTTGATGTGGCAATTCTGTCCAGGCCGGGCAAGCCTTAGGCCGCGCGCTCCCACTCCGCGCGCACGGCGGGATCACTCTCGGCGTCGAGCCGGGCGGCCCGGGTGCGCGCTTGATCCGCCGAGGGCGCCAAGCGGAGCCACGCCCAGGCCGCCATGGCACGCACCAGCGGCGAGGCATCCGGGAGCAAGGGGCGCAACGCCTCGAGCAGCCCGCGCTCGCCGCTGTTACCGATGGCGATCAGCACGTTGCGCACGAAGCGGTCGCGGCCGATGCGCTTGATGGCCGAGCCCGAGAACAGCGACCGGAATGCGGCGTCGTCGAGGGCCGCGAGAGCACGGAGCTCTGGAGCCGCGAGCGCCGGCCGGGCCGCGAAGCCGGGCTCGCGCGTGGCTCTGGCGAACTTGTTCCAGGGGCAGACCGCGAGGCAGTCGTCGCAGCCGTAGATGCGGTTGCCCATCAAGGGCCGTAGCTCCGCGTCGATATGGCCCTTGTGCTCGATGGTGAGGTAAGAGATGCAGCGCCGCGCATCGAGCTGGTAGGGTGCGGGGAAGGCGCGGGTCGGGCAGGCGTCGAGGCAGCGCCGACACTCACCGCAATGATCCGCCTCCCGGTCATCCGGCTCGAGCTCGAGGGCGAGGTAAATCTCGCCCAGAAACAGCCACGAGCCCAGGGCGCGCGAGACCAGGTTGGTATGTTTCCCCTGCCAGCCGATGCCGGCGCGCTCGGCGAGCGGCTTCTCCATCACCGGCGCGGTGTCGACGAACACCTTGAGCTCGCATTTCCAGCGCTCTGCGATGAACCTCGCCAGCGCCTTCAGCCGTGATTTCACGATGTCGTGGTAATCGCGGCCGCGCGCATAGACGGAGATCGCGCCGTGCTCGGGCACGCCGAGCGCCGCGAGCGGGTCGTCACCCGGCCCGTAATTCATGCCGAGCACGACGACGGTCTTGGCCTCGGGCCAGAGCACCTGCGGCTGGGCCCGCTCATCGGAGCGCGCGGCAAGCCAGCCCATGTCGCCGTGATAGCCGCGCGCGAGATACTCCGAGAGGTGCGCCCGCGCGTCCGCGCCGAGCAAGGCCGGGGCGAAACCGACCGCGTCGAACCCCAGCGCAAGGGCCTGCTCGCGGATCGCCGATTGGGGATCGGCGGCCGTCATCCTCGGCCGCGATAGGGCGCCACCCCTTGATCCGGCAGCCAGAGCCCGCGCGGCGGCGCGCCCGTCTGGTAGAACACGTCGATCGGCATGCCGCCGCGTGGAAACCAATAGCCGCCGATCCGGAGCCAAGCCGGCGCGATCGCCGACACCAGCCGCTTGGCGATCGCGAGCGTGCAGTCCTCGTGAAAGCCCGCGTGACTGCGGAACGAGCCCAGATAGAGCTTCAGCGACTTGCTCTCGACGAGCCAGCGCCGCGGCACGTAGTCGATCACGAGATGCGCGAAGTCCGGCTGCCCCGTGATCGGACAGAGCACCGTGAACTCTGGCGCCGTGAAGCGAACCAGATAGGTCGTGCCGGCATGCGGGTTCGGCACGCGCTCCAGCACCGCCACGTCGGGCGATTCCGGCAACCGCGCGGGCCGGCCAAGCTGGGTGAGATGCGTGCGAGTGCGTTTGGGCATGAAGGCCATGTTTCTATTCGAGTGTTTTGTCGGAACCAACCCCCCACCCCACCTCCCCCTCAAGGGGGAGGGGCTACGATGCGCCCTTCCTCAAATCCCCCTCCCGCTTGAAGGGGGAGGGTAGGGAGGGGGTGATCAGCTCGGCGTCGGCGCGTGATGCGTCCCCGTACGCGGCCGCCAACTACAGCGCCGGAATATCACCGCGTTCCTCGGTCTCTACGACCTCGGCGGCGAAGGCGTCGAAGCGGCGCTCAGCGACTGCGCGGCGCATGCCCGCCATCAGGTCGGCATAGTAGCGAAGATTGTGCTCGGTCAACAGCATGGCGCCCAGCATCTCGCCGGCACGCGCGAGGTGATGGAGATAGGCCCGCGAGTGGCGCGTGCAGGCGGTGCAGCCGCAGCCCGCATCGAGGGAGCGGGGATCGTCGAGGTGGCGGGCGTTCCGCAGGTTCACGGTGCCGCCGCGCGTGAAGGCCTGGTGCGTGCGGCCCGAGCGCGTCGGCAGCACGCAGTCGAAGAGGTCGATGCTGCGCTTGACCGCGCCCAGCAGGTCCGCGGGCGTGCCCACGCCCATGAGGTAGCGTGGCCGGTCAGCCGGCAGCGTGGGCACGGTCGCGTCGAGCACGCGAAACATCTCGCTCTGCCCTTCGCCGACGGCGAGCCCGCCCACGGCGTAGCCGTCGAAGCCGATCGTGACCGATCCTTCGGCCGAGCGCCGGCGCAGCTCCGGATAGACGCTCCCCTGCACGATACCGAAGAGCCCGTAGCCCGGCCGCGCCGCGAACGCCCGCTTGCAGCGCTCGGCCCAGCCGAGCGACATCTCCATCGAGCGCCCCGCCTCGTCCTCCGTCGCCGGGAAGGGCGTGCACTCGTCCAGCACCATGGTGATGTCGGCGTCGAGCATGTGCTGGATCTCGACCGCGCGCTCGGGCGTCAGCTCATACTCCGTGCCGTCGAGATGCGAGCGGAAGGTGACGCCCTTGTCGGTGATCTCGCGCAGCTTCGCAAGCGACATTACCTGGAAGCCGCCGGAGTCTGTGAGGATCGGGCCCGGCCAATCCATGAATCTGTGCAAGCCCCCGAGCCTCGCCACCCGCTCGGCGCCAGGCCGCAGCATGAGGTGATAGGTGTTGGCGAGGATGATCTGCGCGCCGGTCGCGGCGACATCCGCGGACCGCATGCCCTTGACCGTGGCGGCGGTGCCCACGGGCATGAAGGCCGGCGTGTCGACAGGCCCATGCGCCGTGTCCATCCGCCCGAGGCGCGCGCCGCCGTCGGTTGCGACGAGCTCGAAGCGGGTGGTCACCGCGCGGCCTCCGGCAGCAGCAGGCAGGCGTCGCCGTAGGAGAAGAACCGGTACCGCTCGCGGATCGCGTGGGCGTAGGCGTGCTTTATGCGCTCGAGCCCGGCGAAGGCCGCCACCAGCGTGAAGAGGGTCGAGCGGGGCAGGTGGAAATTCGTGATCAGCACGTCGACCGCGCGGAATCGATAGCCCGGCGTGATGAAGAGCGCGGTCTCGCCGGCGAAGGGTCGGAAGCGCCCGTCCACGTCCGCCGCGGTCTCCAGGAGGCGCAGGCTGGTGGTGCCCACCGCCACGATCCGGCCGCCGTCGGCGCGCACGCGGTTGAGCCGCTCGGCGGCCGCGGCCTCGAGAAATCCGGTCTCGCTGTGCATCACGTGATCCCCGACCTCCTCGACCTTCACCGGCAGGAACGTACCGGCGCCGACGTGGAGGGTCACGGTCAAATGCTCGATGCCGGCCGCCCCGAGCGCGGCCAGGAGCGGCTTGGTGAAATGCAGGCCCGCCGTCGGCGCCGCCACGGCGCCCTCTTTCTCCGCGAAGATCGTCTGGTAATCCCGGATATCGCGGGGATCGCCGCCCCGGGGCCGCTTGATGTAAGGCGGCAATGGCATGCTGCCGTGGCGATCGAGCGCCGCGCGGAACTCGGCGGGTTCGAGCGCGAAGCGCAGCGCCACCTCGCCCGCGGGCGTCTTGCCGGTCACGTCGGCGGAGAAATCCTCACCGAAGGCCAGCCGGTCGCCGGGCTTGAGACGCTTGGCGCCCTTGGCGAAAGCGAGCCACGCGCCCTGGCCGAGGTCGCGATGCAGGGTCACCTCGATCGAGGCGTCACCGCGTGTCCCCGTCAGCCGCACCGGGATCACCTTGGTGTCGTTGAACACCAGGAGGTCGCCGTGCCGGAGCAGCCTCGGCAAGTCCGCGACGCGCCGATCCTCGATCGCGTCGCCCACCACCAGGAGCCGGGCGGACTCCCGCGGCTCCGCGGGACGATCCGCGATCAGCTCCTTCGGCAGCTCGAAATCGAATTGGTCGACACGCATGGGCCGAGGCCATAGCGCGGATCGCACCCGATTGGAAAGGTGAAGACGAAAACCTTGGAGCGCGTTCCCTAAATGCGTTATGCCGAAAGCACTGCGGGGGGCACGATGGCAATCAGGGGCGATCTACTGGCGTGGCAATGGTCCAATTACGCGTCCACGCATCAGGCGCGCGCCAATCTGTTGATCCATATCGTCGCGGTACCCCTGTTCGCGGTGGGACTGTTTTGCCTCATCTTCGGCATTGTGCTGGCGGATTGGGTGCCCGCCGTCGCTGGGTTGGCCGGAGGTCTCGTGGGATTCCTGGCGCAGGGCGTGGGCCACGGCAATGAGCCGGAGCGGCCCGTGCCGTTCCTGGGTCCCGCCGATTTCGTCAGCCGATTCCTCGCCGAACAATTCATCACCTTCCCGCGCTTCGTGATTTCCGGCGGTTGGTCGGTGAACCTGCGTGGGCGCGAGCCACCCAGGCAGGCTTGACGCGCGCACGATCGACTCGCCGCCATGATCCGCATCACGCCCGCCATCGCAATCGACGAGTCCGAGATCGAGGAGCGCTTCGTGCGCGCCTCGGGGCCGGGCGGGCAGAACGTCAACAAGGTAGCGTCCGCCGTGCAGCTGCGCTTCGATGTCCGGCACTCGCCCTCGTTGTCAGGCGGCGTGCGGGCGCGGCTGGAGCGGCTCGCCGGTCGCCGGCTCACGTTGGAAGGCGTGCTGGTCATCACGGCTCAGCGCCACCGCACCCAGGAGGCGAACCGGCGCGACGCCCTGGAGCGCCTCATCGACCTGATCCGCCGCGCGGCCGAGCCGCCGGTGCCGCGCAAACCCACCAAGCCCACTCGCGCCTCCCGCCGCCGCCGGCTCGAGTCCAAGACCCGCCGCGGCACCCTCAAGCGCCTGCGCGCTGCGCGGGAGGAGGAGTAGCCGGGCGCGCGATCTGGAGCCGCGCTTGAACCGCGGGCCGGGATGTGGAGAATCAGCGCTCCCAACCCCTAACGCGTCCTGCGAGCCCTGATGCCCGAGCCTGTCCATCCGATCGAGCAGTGGGTCCTGGCGAAACCGCCCAAGGTTTCCGAGCGCGGCATCGTGGTGGCGCAGCATTGGCGCGCGGCTGAGTGCGGCACCGAGATCCTGGCCCAGGGCGGCAATGCCGTCGACGCGGCGGTGGCGACCGCGCTGGCGCTCGGCGTGGTCGAGCCCTGGATGAGCGGCATCGGCGGCTCGGGCCTGCTGGTCTATGGCGAGGCCAAGACCGGTCACGTGAAGGTGGTCGACTTCACGCTGGTCTCGCCGGCGGCCACCGACCCCAAGCGCTACCCGCTCGCGGGCGGGGCGAGCAACGAGCTCTTCGGCTGGCCGGTGGTGGCGGAGGACCGCAACGCCAAGGGCTACGAGTCGATTTGCATACCGGGCTCGGTCGCCGGCTTGGCGCTGGCGCTTGAGAGTTTCGGCCGAAAATCCTTTGCCGAGGCGATCGAGCCCGCGGCGCGGCTCGCCGAGCAAGGCCTGCCGGTCGACTGGCACAGCAGCCTCAACGTCTCGCTCTGCGCGGCGGAGCTGCGGGAATTCGCGGGCTCGCGCGCGGTCTATCTGCCGAACGATCTGCCGCCTGTGCCGCCGCCCGCCGACACCGTCCGCTACCTGCCGCTGAAGGCGCTTGCGCGCAGCTATCGCCGCCTGCAGAAGGCGGGACCGCGCGATTTCTACGAGGGCGAGCTCGCGCGCGCCATCGTGGCCGACCTCGCGCAAGGCGGCAGCGCGCTCTCGGCGCGCGATCTCGCGGATTATCGGGCGCAGGTGGTCGAGCCGCAGCGGCTCGACTATCGCGGCGTCACCATCAACGCGGCGCCGCTGCTGACCGGCGGTACCACGCTCTTGAAGGCGATGACGGCGCTCGCCAAGCGGATTCCCGGCGGCACCGTAGGCTATCCCGATGCCGGCGTGTTCCTCGCCTACGCCGAGGCGCTGCGGGACGCGTTCGCCGAGCGGCTGGAGTCGCTGGGCCACGCGATGCCCGCGCTCACCAACACCACGCATCTCTCGGTGGTCGACCGCGAGGGCAACATGGTGGCGCTCACCAACACGCTGCTCTCGCGCTTCGGCTCCAAGGTGGTGCTGCCGGAGACCGGCATCCCCATGAACAACGGCATGATGTGGTTCGACCCGACGCCGGGCCGGGTCAACTCCATCGGGCCCGGCAAGAAGCCGCTCGCCAACATGTGTCCGGCGCTGCTGGTGCGGAAGGGCAAGCCGTGGGTGGCGCTCGGCGCCTGCGGCGGCCGGCGCATCATTCCCGCGGTGGCGCAGCTGACCTCGTTCCTGGTGGATTTCGAGATGTCGCTGGCACAGGCCTTCGAGACGCCGCGGCTCGATGCCAGCACGGCCGCGGTGCTCTGCGACATGCGGATGGATCCTGCGATCGTGGCGGCGCTCGCCGAGCGCTTCCCCGTCGAGCGCGTCGAAAGCGCGGTCTATCCCTCGGGCTTCGCCACGGCCTCGGCGGTGATGCGCCAGACCACCACCGGGCGCAACACCGGCATGACCCACATCGCCTCGCCCGCCGCCGCCGCGATGGTGGAGCCGTAAAGTCTTCGTGACGCACCCTCTCACCTCACCCTCCCACGCCCTTCGACAAGCTCAGGGCGTGGGCCCCTCCCTCTCCCCTCTCCCGAAGCCGGGAAAGCGGAGAGGGGCTTTGAGGGTGCTGCCTCAAGCTAATCCCTCTCCTCTCGCCCCCTCTTGGGGGAGAGAGGAGAGGCAAGGTGAGGAGTGAGGGGGTGGTTGCCGCAATGACCGCCGATGGTATCGTTTCCCTCTACGGTGCGGCGGCGAAGGCCGAGTGGGGTCTGGCGCCGGAGATCGCCAATCTCAGCCACGGCTCCTTCGGCTCGACGCCATCAGCAGTCATGGCGGTGCAGGACGCGTGGCGCCGGCGCATCGAGGCGAACCCGACCAAGTTCATGGCGCGGGAATCGCGGCCGCTGCTGCGCGAGGCCGCGCGCAAGGTCGCGGCCGAGCTCGGCTCGCACGGCGACGACATCGTCTTCAGCGAGAACGCCACCTCCGCCGCCAACGCGGTGCTACGCTCGCTCGACTTCAAGCCCGGCGACGAGATCCTGATCACGGGCTTGGGCTATCCCGCGATCCGCAACGCGGCGCTCTACGTGGCGTCCCGAACGGGCGCGCGGGTTGTCGAGGTCGAGATCCCGCTTCCAGTGCGCGATGCC
Source organism: Allostellaceae bacterium (assembly GCA_035604335.1). Lineage (GTDB taxonomy): Bacteria > Pseudomonadota > Alphaproteobacteria > ATCC43930 > CGMCC-115725 > DASZHJ01. The sequence continues at coordinate 10,318 of DATNIT010000042.1, forward strand.
GCCTCGATCGTGTCCGCGGTGGAGGCGAAGCTCACCGATCGGACGCGGCTCGCGATCTTCGATCACATCTGCTCGCACAGCGCGCTGGTGCTGCCGGTCGAGCGCCTGACCGCGGTCGCCCATCGCGCCGGCGCCGCGGTGCTGATCGATGGCGCCCACGTGCCGGGGCAGCTGCCCCTCGACCTCGGGGCTCTCGGCGTCGAGTACTACGTCGCCAATCTCCACAAGTGGCTGATGGCGCCGCGCGGCACCGGCATTCTCTGGGCGCGCCGCGATCTCCAGGCCGCGCTGCACCCGCTCACCATCTCGCACGGATACCGAAAGGGCTTCATCGAGGAGTTCGACTGGACCGGCACCAAGGAGCTCACGGGCTGGTTGAGCGCGCCCGCGGGCATCGAGTTCTTCCATCGCATGGGCGGCGAGCGCCTGATGACGCGGAACCGCGATCTCGTGCACGCCATGGCGCGCATGCTGAGCGAGGCCTGGGGCACGCCGCTCGGCGGTCCGCTCGAAATGTTCGCGTCCATGGCGGTGATCGCGCTGCCGAACGCCGGAGCGGCGACGCCCGAGCGCTCGACCGAGCTGCGCCTCCATCTCGCGGAGCAGCACGGCATCGAAGCCGCGGTCAATGCCTCGGACGGCCGGCTCTGGGTCCGCATCATGGCGCAGGCCTATAACGAGCCCGCCGACTACGAGCGCCTGCGCCGCGCGTTTGAATCGGGTTCATGACGGCTTTTCTGAAGCAGACCCCCCACCCTAACCCTCCCCCTCAAGGGGGGAGGGGATTCGCAAGCTCGGTGCCTCTTTGCCCCTCCCCCCTTGAGGGGGAGGGTAGGGAGGGGGGTGCGGCACAGACTCATATGCCGCCCCGCTTCGTGCGAAGCGAGCTCTGATGTTCTTCGACCACATCCGTCCGATCCATCCGGTCCGCGCGCTGCTGACGCTGGTGCTGGGGACGGCTTTGATGTCGCTGCTGTTCCTGCCGGAGCAGGTGCCGAATCAGAACCGCTTGACGCTGGATTGGCGGCCCGAGGTCGAGGTGTTGCTGCTGGTCGGGCTGGTCGCGGTGTTCGCGGCGCTGGGACGGCGGATGCCGGCGTGGCTGCGCTGGACCGCCGCGAGCCTGCTGACGCTGGGCGCGCTCCTCCACGCGATCGCCGCGGCGGTGCCGAGTTTCTTCGAGCGCGAGCTCGATCTCTACTGGGACCTGCCGCATGTGCCGAGTCTGGTCGGCCTGTTCTTCGCGGCGAAGGGCTGGCTCAAAGCCGGTCTCATCGTGCTCGGTGCCGTCGTTGGGTTGATCGCGCTCGCGGCGGTGATCACGATCGTGTTGCGGATGATGGAGCGGGCGCTGCGCGGCGGTCGCCGGCCGGAGATGGCGCTCGTCGTCGTGGGCTTGAGCCTGGTGCTGTTGCCGATTCCTTGGCCGATGGCGGGCTCGCTCGCCACCGCGGGGCTCAGCAGCGAGGTCGGGCACCAGCTCGGCAACGCGTGGTTCAGCTTCCGCGTTCTCAACGGCGGTGCCGGCCCCTATGGCGATGCGCTCGAGAGCCCAGAGCCGCCCGTGCGCGACCTCAACAAGCTGCAAGGCCACGACGTCTATCTCGTGTTCTTCGAGTCCTACGGCACGACGGTCCTGGACGATCCGCAATTCGCGGCAGAGATCAAGCCCGCGCTCGCGGACTTCGAGGCCGGCGTCGAGGACGCCGGCTATTACATCGTCTCGAACCGCATCGATTCGCCGACCTTCGGCGGCGGGTCCTGGCTCGCCCACGGCACCATGGCGAGCGGCCTCAAGCTCGACCGCTTCCTCTATCGTCTCCTGCTGAGTAGCCAGCGGCGCACCCTGCCGGCGTATTTCGCGGCCGCCGGCTATCACAGCCTCGACATCATGCCGGGCATCAAGAAGCCGTGGCCCGAGGGCGCGTACTGGGGTTTCGACCGGTTGATCACCGCCAAGGACCTCGCCTATGACGGGCCCGAGTTCGGCTGGTTCGACGTGCCCGATCAGTGGACGCTCAAGAAGGCGCTGGAGGTGGTCGACGACAAGCCGCACCCGCCGCAGTTCACGCAGATCGTCCTGGTGTCGAGCCACACGCCCTTCGCGCCAGTGCCGCCCTATGTCGAGGACTGGAGCGACGTCGGGCCGTACAAGAGCATCGCGCAGGACGAATGGACTAAGATCTACCGGGATCCCGACTGGTGGCACCTCGAGGCGCCTTACCTGCAGTCGGTGCGCTACGATTTGAAGGCGCTCGCGGGCTGGCTGCGGCAGCTCAAGAGCCAGCCGCTGGTGATCATCCTCGGCGACCACCAGCCGCCGGGTTTCGTCTCGGGCTCGGAGGCGCCGCACACCGTGCCGATCCACGTGCTCTCGCGCGACGAGGACCTGGTGCTGCCCTTCACGAGCCTCGGCTATATCGCGGGTGCGCTACCGCCGAGCCAGGGTGCCTTCAAGGGGATGGAGAGTTTTCTGCCGGATTTCCTGAGCCTGTTCGCGAGCGGCCATTCCGTTGCCAAGGCGCCCGACGCGCCGGAGCCGGACCCTTGAGCGGAGCCCGCCGCTGATCGATCCCTTCGCGCTCCAGGCCGCCCTCGCGCATTACCGCTCCCAGGGCTATGCGGTGCTGCCGGCGGTGTTCTCGCCGCAAGACGTCGCCGCGATCGCCGCGCGCTTCGATCGGCATTGGGCGATGGGCATGGCCTATCGCACGAGCTTTCGGCACAGCAATCTGTTCTACCGATTGGGCCACGATCCCCAGCTCGGCAAGATCGTGCGTCTCGTGCAGTGGCCGTGCTACGGCGATCCCGTGCTCGAGCAGTTCCGGCGCGATCCGCGGCTCCTCGAAATCCTGGAGCCGTTGCTGGGACGCGACATCAAGCAGATCGTGAACCAGCTGCACTGGAAGCCGCCGGGCGCCGCGGCGGCGGACTTCGCCTTCCATCAGGACGTGCGCTTTCGCCGCCCGCGCGAGGCCTACCGCAATCTCGCGGTCTCCTATGTGCAGACCGGCATCGCGATCGACCGGCACAGCCGCGAGAACGGCTGCATGCGCGTGCTGCCGGGCTCGCATCTGCGCGGCGAGATCGCGATCCCGGCGCCCGCCCAGGTACTCGCCGGACCGCCCACGGACGAGGCTTTGCGCGCGGCAGGGCTCGATCCCGCACGGCTCCTCGATGTCGAGCTACAGCCCGGCGACCTCGCGATCTGGAGCGTGTTCCTGGTGCATGGCTCTGGCGCCAACGTGACGCCGGGCGACCGCCGCTTCTACATCAACGGATATGTCCGGGCTGCCGACTGCGACCGCGGCGAATGGACCTTCCGCGAGGGTCAGCCCATCGGCATCAACATCCCGAGCCTCGTCCACTACGAGGACCTCGCGGACCACCCCGAGCCGCATTACGTGGAGGACTGACTCTTCGACACGCCCCTTCTTGGGACGCGCTCAGGGCGAGCGCCGTCGAAGAAGCATCCCATTCTCCGTCTTGTGTCGATTTGCATGACATGTCATCTATTGAGCTATCATCTAATTGGTCCTCGCCCATGCCCTCCAGCGACAAGACGGTCCGAAGCGGCTTTGGCGCCCTGCTCGCTCTTGCGACCCGCCAATGGCGTCGCGGCGTCGATCATGGGCTGCAGCCCTTTGGTCTCACCGAGGCCACCTGGCTCCCCTTGATCCGCGTCGCGCGGTCCCCGAGGCCGATGCGCCAGCGGGAGCTCGCCGTCTCCCTGTCGATCGACAGCTCCGCAGTCGTGCGATTGCTCGATGTCTTGGAGGCCGAAGGGCTCGTCGAGCGCCGCGAAGAAGCGGATCGCCGGGCAAAGGTGATCGTGCTGACCAAGGCGGGGCGCGCCATCGTCGACCGCGTCGAGGCGAGCGCGCGCCGCGTGCAAGAGGATGTGCTGGCCGGACTCCCGGACGCCGATATCGAGGCGGCGGTCCGTGTGCTTCGGCATGTCTGCCGTGCCGTCCCCGCTTCGCAAGATCCGGCTCATGAATGACGCCGGCAAGGCCGTGAGCGAGGAAGGCACCGCGGCAACGCTGCCTCCGCGGGCCCTCATACCGCTTTGGCTGGTGGCGCTGCTGACATTCACCGGCACGCTCGCCATGCACATTTTCGTGCCGGCGTTGCCGATCGCCGGCGCGGATCTCGGCGCCAGCGCCTCCGCCATGCAGATGACGATCAGCCTCTACATCGTAGGGCTTGCCGTCGGGCAACTGATCTATGGGCCGGTTTCCGATCGCTTCGGGCGCCGGCCCGCGTTGATGGTCGGATTGACCCTGTATGTCGCCGCCAGCGCCGTGGCCATGCTGGCGCGGGACGTGAACGTCCTCATCGTCGCCCGGCTGTTCCAGGCGCTTGGCGGATGCGCCGGCCTCGTGCTCGGGCGGGCCATCGTGCGCGACACGGCGGAGCACAGGGACGCCGCGCGCCGGCTCGCGCTGATGAACCTGATGGTGACGCTCGGTCCGGGCGCGGCGCCTTTGCTCGGCGGTCTCCTGGCCGGCTCCATCGGATGGCGATCGATCTTCGTCCTGCTGTGCGCGCTGGGTGTCGTCAATTTTGCCCTGACTTGGCGGCTGCTTCCGGAAACGGGCGTGCCGTCTCGCCACAGTAATGCTGCGGTCCTCCGGAATTACGGCCAGCTCTTGCGCTCTCCCGCATTTCTCGGCTTTGCGATCGGCGGCGGCTGCGCGACCACGTCGATGTACGCGTTCCTCGCGGCGGCGCCGTTCATCTTCGTCCATGAATTGCAGAGGCCAGTCGGAGAAGTCGGCCCGAACCTCGCGATCCTCATTCTCGGTGTTTGGGTCGGCAGCATGGTCGCGAGCCGTGTGGTTCGTGTCGTGCCGATCAAGCGGCTGCTGATCGGCGCCAACGCCCTCAGCGTGATCGCCGCTTTCGTGCTGTTGGCGGCGGTCTTGTCGGGACATCTCTCCGTCGTCCTGGCGGTCGGATCGATGTTCGTGTTCACGCTCGGCGCCGGGATCGCGTCGCCGGTGGCCCTGATGGAGGCGATCAGCGTCAATCCGATGGTGATCGGATCGGCCTCCGGACTTTACGGATTTTCCCAGATGGCCGTCGGCGCGTTATGCACCGCGCTTGCGGGGCTGGGCCAGAGCGCCGCGTTGGCGGCGGCTCTCGTGCTCGCCGGTGCAGGAATTGTCGCGCAGGCTTGCTTCTGGAGCGCGTTCCGCAGCCACCGCATGTGACGGTTCTATCCCCGCGTCGGTGACGCGCTAACTGATCAAAGCGCTGCCACCACACTCCGACACACATCGGCGACGTCGCGGCGCTAATGTATTGACAATTGGATGCATGCAGATCCAGTCTTGACGCAGTGGACCTGCGGATCGCTGGAGTCGACTGGGATGACGCGAACCGGGAGAAATGCCGGAAGCACGGCGTCTCGCTCGCCGAGATCGAGGTGTTGTTTCACCGCCCGCTCGCTGTATTCCCGGATCCCGCTCATTCGCGCAGCGAGACGCGGTTCAAGGCGATTGGCACGACAGACAAGGGCCGCAGGGTCCTGATCGTGTTTACCCTGCGCAAGCGGGGCAGTGAGACCCTGCTTCGGCCGATCAGCGCCCGCTACATGCACCGGAAAGAGGTCAAGTACTATGAAGAAGAAGCTGCCAAGACTGCGAAGCGATAGAGAGGCCGAGAAATTCGTCGCCACGGCCGACCTGACCGAATACGACCTGACCGGTCTCCGGGCAGTACGCTTCGAGTTCCAACCCAAGAGCGAGCGTGTCAACATGCGGCTGCCGAAGCCACTGCTCAATGCCGTGAAGGCGTCGGCGGCCAAGGCCGGCATGCCCTATCAACGCTTCATCCGGCACGCGCTGGAAGTCGCCGTGCAGCCGCGCAAGCGAGCGTAATCCGGAGCGACAAGCCGTCGACCACCCCGAGCCGCACTAACGTGGAAGAGTGACCCTTCGACACGCCCCTTCGGGGCACGCTCAGGGTGAGGGGTAGCTCATGAGGCACTCAATTCTCCCTCGTCCTGAGCGCGCGCCGCAGGCGCGTGTCGAAGGACAAGCGGCCTGAGCCCACTAAAGGCCCGCCACCACCCTCCGAAACGCCTCGGCGAAATCGGCGCGCTCTTGCGGGGTGCCGACGGTGACGCGGATGCAGCGGCTGAGCGGCGCCACGCCGGGCATGCGGACGAAGACGGCTTCCTCCTCGAGGAGGCGCTTCATCGCGGTGGTCGCGCGCTCGGTGCTGCCGAGGTCGACCGCGACGAAGTTGGTGGCCGAGGGCAGCGTCTTCAAACCGAGCTCGCTTGCCAGCCGGTCGTAATCCCTGCGGCCCGCGTCCACCGCGCGCACCACGCCCGCGATGAAGTCGGGATCGCCGAGCGATGCGTAGGCGCCTTCCTGCGCCACGCGGTTGACGCCGAAGTGGTGGCGGATCTTGTCGAAGGCGCGGATGGTCTCCTGCGGTGCGATCGCATATCCGATGCGCGCGCCCGCCATGCCATGAGCCTTCGAGAAAGTTCGGAGCCGGATCACCCGCGGGTCCTCGGCGTCGATCGCCGGCAGCGCCTCGGGCGGAGCGAAGTCCGCATAAGCCTCGTCGAGCACCAGCACGCAACCCTCTGGCAGGCGCTCGATGAGGCGCAGCACCTCGGAACCGGCGATCCAGCTCCCGGTGGGATTGTCGGGGTTCGAAAGATAGGCCAGCCGCGCCCGGCGTCGGCGCGCGAGCGTGCCCAGCGCTTCGGGCTCGTTGCGGTCGGCGACGTAGGGCGTGCTCACGAGCTTGCCGCCGAAGCCGTTCACGTGGAAGGCGAAGGTGGGATAGGCGCCCAAGGACATCGCCACGCGGTCGCCGGGATCGACGAAGCTGCGCACGATCAGACCCAGGAGATCGTCGATGCCGGCGCCGAGCACCACGTTGTCGCGCGTGACGTTGTGCCGCCGCGCGATCGCCTCGCGCAGCACGAAGCCCTCGGGATCGCAGTACCAGTTGACGCGGGACGCCGCCGCCTGCATCGCCGCCACGGCTTTGGGCGACGGCCCGAAGGCGCTCTCGTTGGCGCCGATGCGCACCTTGAGCGTCCGGCCGATGCGGCGCTCGAGCGTCTCGGGCGGCACGAACGGCACCACCGCCGGCAGCGCCGAGAGCAGCCGCGCGTAGCGGGAGCGGGATGCGGCCTTGGTCATGGATGCTGGATCTTGGAATGGCAGCAGCGCGTCCCGGGGACGCGCCGCCGGACTCTTCCCTGGGCTTACGCGATCAGGTGCGGTCGTGCGCCGGATGCTCGGTGGCGCTCGCGGCGCCGGCGCTGGTCTGCGCCGTGACCTTGGGCGGCGTCTCCGCCGCGGCCGTGTCGTCCTCTTTCATGCCGGCCTTGAACGCCTTGATGCCTTTCGCGAAGTCGCCCATCACGTTGGTGAGCTTGCCGCGGCCGCCGAACAGCACGGCGATCACCGCGATCACGATCAGCCAATGCCAAATGCTGAAACTACCCATGTGAAATCCTCGAGCCGAAGGGGGGTTGCCCCGTTGCAGGGAAGGCGACGGCGCGCAGGGGGTTTTGTCAAGGGAAAAGCGCGGCGCGGCTGCGGGTTGCCGCCGCGCGGGCCGCGCCGCGGAGGTCAGCGGCGCCGCGACGCCGAGCGCGGCTGTCGGGCGGCCCGCGATCACCTATACTCGCTGGGTCCGGTTCCCATCGACTGCATTCCCATCGTGATCGACGACCCCGTCTTCTACGCTCTGGCCGTCCCGGCGGTGCTCGTGCACGGCATTTCCAAGGGCGGCTTCGGCGCCGGCCTCGGCATCCTCGTGGTGCCGATGCTGGCGCTGGTCATCAGTCCGAGCCGCGCGGCGGCGATCATGCTGCCGGTCCTGATGCTGCAGGATGCCTACGGCGTCGGCATGTTCCGCAGCCGCTGGGACCCGCGCAATCTCAAGATCATGCTGCCCGCGGGCGTCCTCGGCATCGTGCTGGGCGCGCTCAGCTTCCGCACCATGAGCGACCGCGTGCTGGGTCTCATGGTCGGTGGGATTGCCGTGGGCTTCGCGCTGCAGACCTGGCTTGGGCTCGCCTCGCGCCAGGCGCCGCGCGCACCGGACTGGCGGCGCGGCGGCTTCTGGTCGGCGGTGTCCGGCTTCACCAGCTTCGTCGCCAATGCCGGCGGCGCGCCGATCTCGGTCTATCTGTTGCCGCAGCGGCTCGATCCCACCATCTACGTCGGCACCACCGTGATGTTCTTCGCGGTGATCAACCTGCTCAAGGTCGCGCCCTATTTCTGGCTCGGACTCCTGAACGGCGGCAATCTCCTGACCTCCGCGGTTCTGCTGCCGCTGGGGCCGGTCGGCATGGCGCTCGGCCTCGCGCTCAACAAGCGGCTGGATCCGGTGCTGTTCTATCGCGTCTGCTACGCGATCCTATTCCTGGCTGGCGCCAAGCTCGTCTTCGATGGGCTGTTCGGGAAAGGCGGCTTCTTCGGATGACCACGCTCGAGTTTCCGCCCGACGCCGGCGAGCCCTGGCCTTCGGCGGCGCCGGACGCAGCAGGGTTCGACTCCAAGCGCCTTGAGGCCGCGGTGGCGTTCGCGCGCGAGCACGAGACGCCCTGGAGCCGCGACCTCGCCAGCGTCATGGCCGGCGCCTATTTCGAGCCGCCGCCCTGGAACGAGATCCTGGGACCCGTGCGCCCCCGCGGCGCTCCCAACGGCCTCATCACGCGTCACGGTCGGCTGGTGGCGCGCTGGGGCGACACGCGGCAGGTCGACATGACCTTCAGCGTCGCCAAGAGCTATCTCGGCCTGCTCGCCGGCATCGCCTGCGACCGCGGCCTGCTGCCCGATCCGCAGGAGCGCGTGGGCGTGCGCATCAAGGACGGCGGCTTCGACTCCGCGCACAACAGCGCGATCACGTGGCACCACATGCTGCAGCAGACGTCGGAGTGGCAGGGCTCGCTCTGGGACAAGCCCGACCTCGTCGACCGCAACCGCAACCTGCTCACCGAAGGCAAGCCCGGCAACGCCAAGGGCACGCACCGGCCGCTCCGCAATCCCGGCGGCTACTGGGAATACAACGACGTCCGCGTCAACCGCCTGAGCCTTTGCCTGCTGCGCTTGCTCCGCGAGCCGTTGCCTCGCGCGTTCGCGGATGCCGTCATGGCGCCGATCGGCGCGTCCTCGCGCTGGGAGTGGCACGGCTACCGCAATTCCAGCGTCGAGATCGACGGCGTCCTCATGGAGTCGGTCTCGGGCGGCGGCCATTGGGGCGGTGGCGTGTTCATCCATGCCGAGGACCAAGCGCGCGTCGGGCTCCTGATGCTGGCGCGCGGCGCGTGGGCAGGCCGCCGCATCGTTTCCGAGCGCTGGATCGAGCTGTCGACCACGCCCTGCGATATCAACCCGAGCTATGGATATCTGTGGTGGCTCAACACCGATCGCGCGCGCTATGCCAGCGCCTCGCCCGTGAGCTTTTTTGCGAGCGGCGCGGGCGCCAACTGCACGTGGATCGATCCGGCGACGGGAATCGTCGCGGTTCTGCGGTGGATTGATCCTTCCGCCATGGATGGTTTCATCTCTCGCGTGACCGCCGCGCTCCATGGTTGAGGCCGGCACGATTGGCGGCCCCATTGTGCCGATGGTACGGTTTCTGCCATGCGAATTTGGACACGGCCAGCACTGGGAGCTGTCATCGTCATCGCGATCGTCGCCACGGGGGCGTTGGTCCTGGGGCGCGGCGATCCCGCGCCGTCGGTACCTGACTCCTCGGATACGGCAGCTGCGCCGAGCGCGCCCGTGACGGGCATCGCCACCACCGCGGCTGCGCCAGGACCGGCGGAGGAGCCGGCGCCACCGCCGCCGGCGGTGCCGGCCGCGCCGCCCGGAGAAGGCCTGAGCGAGCTCCCGGTGCAGGAGGTGGACCCTCTCGTCGTGCACGAGGTTCCGGACGCGGCGCCGGGCGCGGTTCCTCACGTGACCATTCAGGACCGCGACGGCCATCCGATCGGGCATCTCTCGGCGGCCGCTCCGCCGCCGCCGTCCTACGTGCCCTCGGTGGGTCCAGCGCTCAATTATGCGGCCTCGGGCACGCCGCCCGCGTCCTATCGGCCGTCGGTGCCCGCGCGCGGCGGCGCGGCTCAGCCGACGCAGCAAGCCGCTCTGCCGCCGACTCCGAGCTCGCTCTCGGGGGCCGCGCGCGCCACCGGCACCGTGAGCCTCGCGATCGACGGGCACACGGTGCGGCTCTATGGCGTGCTGCCGCCGGCGAGCACGGATCGGTGCGCGCTCGGCACGGGCGCGCCGCAGACCTGCGCGGAGGTGACGCAGGCGATGCTGGCCGCGCGCCTCGCCCGCAGCGCCAGCGTCACCTGTCAGCTGCCGCCGGGCGTCGGCGCCGCCGACCCCGCGCGTATCTGTCTCGATGCGACCGGCGTCGACATCGCCGGCTACCTCGTGGGCGAAGGCCTGGCCGTGGCCGATCGGCACGCCGGCGGATACGCCGGCGCCGAGAGTATTGCGCGCTCCTACGGCAAGGGTCTCTGGCGCTTTCGATAGCGGCGCTATTGGATCGCCGGCACTCGCCACTTCAACCCGGGAAAGCGCGCGAAGTCGCGATCGAGCGTGATCCATTCGCATCTCCACTCGATCGCGAGCGCCGCGAACCACGCGTCGGTCACGCGCGGTCCTCGCGTATCCGTATCGATGCAGAGGCGCTTGAAGATATCCCAGTGCCGCTCGCCGGGATCGACGATCCGGCAGTGCGGTTGTCCGAGGAGATCGCCACAAAATCCGAACGCCTCTTCGATATCGCTGGGGATCTTGAAGGCACGCGGATTGCTGGTGATCCGAATGACGGCGCTCAGAACCAGAGGCGAAAGGCCGAATTGCGCCTCCCCCGAGACGAGGTCCAAGAGCCACGCACGGCAGAGTGCATGCTGTGGCACATCTCGCCGAAAGGCGTAGATGAGTACGTTGGCGTCAGGCAGGATCACTCGAGGTGCTTCATGCGCCGGATGTAGTCGAGATCCTCCTCCTCCTGCAGGCTGGACGCGCTTGTGAGATCCACTGCCGGCACGAGGCCGCCGAGGGCTCTGCTGATCCGAGGCAGGGGAGGCTTTGGCCGCCGGCCTTCCGGCGGCTTGGCGAGCACGGACCGCAGGCCCTCTTCGATCAACGCGGTCAGCGTGCGGCCTTCGGCGGCCGCCTTGCGCTTGGCACGCTCAAGCAGGCCGTCGGGAAGCCGGACGGTGGTTCTCTCAGCCATGGCTAGACATATTGATGTCTATTATAATATGTCAAGACATATCCAACCTAGGATGCTTGACTCGGCGCAAGCGATGGCGGCGGAGGCGAGGTGGCACCGCCTTCCGAAACCCCGGCGGTAGTGTCGACTCTATCCGCGCGTTGCGACGGTTTCGGCGGCCTGGGAGTTGCCTCCGTGCGGCTCAGGGTGGGCGCGGTTGCGGGGCCCGGCCCGGTGACGACGTCGAAATCGATCATGCTGACCTCCTTCTGCTGCGGAGGCCGTCTCGGAGGCGGTATTCGGGAGTTGGACTGAGTCCGAAAACACGAAAGCCGCCCGGTCGAGGCGGCTTCGGTATCTACGACGAGTGCGCGATCCTAGGCCGCCGGCGGAAACCGGTAGGTCCAATAGAACGCGGTAAACGAGCGGGTGCGCACTGTCGTCATGGTAGCGGGACCGTAGGTCGCGGGGCGCGTGGGGTCAATCGGCAATTTGCCGCGCCGGCAGCCCGGGATCGGTCGCGGCCAGACTCTCTCGCCGCCGCATCGCCTGCCACCAAGCCGAGAGCCTCGGGTATTCGGCGATGATGCCGGCCGCTTCCGGTGCCGCGGAGAAATAGGCGATCATCGGCGCGAGGTGCAGATCGGCGAGGGAGAGCTGGCTCCCGGCCAGAAAATGCGCGTCTGCCGCGAGCGCCTCGAGCGCGCCGAGCGCGCGCGTGGATCCCTCGATCCCCAGGCGGATCTCCGCGGCATCGGCGGGCTCTCCGACCCTCGGCCTGAAAACCGAATGGGAGAACACCTGGCGGACCATCGGCCAATAGCCGTAGGAATCGACGATGGAGATGATTTGCGTCATGCGCGCCCGCTCGCGCGACGCGGTCGGCTGCAGCCGCGGGCCTGGGAAGGTTTCGTCGACGTAGCGCGTGATCGCGCCGGTCTCGTAGAGCACGAAATCGTCGTGCACGAGCACGGGGACCCGGCGAAAGGGATGCATCGCGAGATAGGCGCTCGGCACGTCCGGCGCGAAGGGGTTCACCTCGGCGCGCTCGTAGGCGACGCCCTTCTCAGCGAGGGCCATGCGCGCGATCCGCACGTAGACGCTATACTGGTAGCCGTGCAGCAGGACGGTCATGCGGATGGTCCCTTCCGAGGCCGGGATCGTGCACTATCGACAGACGAGCGTGCCGTCTGCAAGTTGCGGGAAAGGGGACGATCGGCCTCGCTGGTCGGGATCGCGACATGGGAAGCTTCAGCATCTGGCATATTCTGATCGTCGTCGTGGTCGTGGTGGTGCTGTTCCCGAACCTCCGCATCGCCGAGCGTGCCGGCCGCGCCCTGGCTGAACGGGTGCGCGGCTGGATCAGCCGGCCCCCGTTCCCGTGAGGCCGCTGGAACCGCGGCCATGCTTGCATTCTCGGCCCTCCACCGCTATAACGCGCGGCTCCTAACCCGGCGGCTGGCTAGCGCTTTTGGCGCAGGGCATGCCTCGTCGCCGATCGATATCTCCTTCCTGAAAGGATGAAAATGCCCAAGATGAAGACCAAGAGCGGCGCCAAGAAGCGCTTCTCTCGCACCGCGTCCGGCAAGATCAAGTTCAAGCCGGCGCACAAGCGCCACCGGCTCATCAGCAAGCCCAAGCAGATGAAGCGCAAGGCCACGGGCTCGAGCTATCTCACCAAGGGCGATGCCGGGCTCGTGCTCACCTACATGCCGTATCTCAGGGGCTAGGCCATGGCGCGCGTCAAACGGGGCGTCACCGCCCATGCCCGTCACAAGAAAGTCCTCGGCCTCGCGAAAGGCTATCGCGGGCGCTCCAAGGATGCCTTCCGGATCGCCATCGAGAAGGTCGAGAAGGGGCTGCGCTACGCCTATCGCGACCGCCGCAACAAGAAGCGGAATTTCCGCTCGCTCTGGATCCAGCGCATCAACGCCGGTGCGCGGGCGGCGGGGCTCACCTATTCCGAGTTCATGAACGGCATCAAGCGTGCCGGCATCGCCATCGACCGCAAGGTGTTGGCCGATCTCGCCGCGCGCGAGCCCGCGGCGTTCCAGAGCATTGTCGAGAGCGCCCGCGCGGCGCTCGCCAAGGCCTGAGGCGAGGGCCGCCCATGGACGCGCGCCGGCAAACGCGATTTAGTCAGGGGACCTGTCGTTAGGCCCCGCCGCCAGGCGCCGCCCATGGATCTGCCGTGACCGGCTATCCCGGGTGGAGATGAAAGAGGGGCCGAAGCGAGTTTCGGCCCCTTTTGCTTTGTCCGGAGTCCTGAGGTATTTCTAAGTTACATGTAACCACGTTCAGAGAGTTGTTGCCATGGTCGCCTCGACACGCCAAAGCCCCTCGAGAGACAAGGTCCGGGCACATCGCCGGCGCCTGCGCCGACAGGGGTTGCGGCCAATTCAGATTTGGGTGCCGGACGTGCGTTCGCCGGCCTTCAAGGCGGAGGCGCACCGCCAATCGTTGGCCGTCGCCCGCAGTCGCCACGCAAGGGCCGATCAGGAATTCATCGATGCGATCTCGGAATGGAATGATTGATGAGGCGGGGGGAGATCTGGACAGTCGCTGGCGGGAGGGACTATGCGGGAAAACCCCGCCCGGCGGTAATCCTTCAGGACGATCGGTTCGATGCCACGCAATCGGTGACGATTTGCCCAATCACCACGGACCCGACGGAGGCGCCTCTGGTGCGGCTTTTGGTCGAGCCCAGCGAAGTGAATAGCCTCAAGAGGCCCTGTCGATTGATGGTGGACAAGATTACGACGGTCTCGAAGACAAAGGTCGGTGAACGTATCGGTGAGCTCGGAGATCAGGACCTGGTGCGCCTCAATCGCGCAGTGGTGGTGTTCTTGGGACTCGCGGGTCCGGCGCCTGTCAAACTGACACGATAACGTGGTCGGCGCCCCTTCAGGAGAAGCCATGACAGAACAAGAACTCGATCCGCTCCGCCGCGAGATCCTCGATGCGGTCTCCTCGGCCGAGAGCCGGGACCAGCTGGAGCAGGTGCGCGTCGGGGCACTCGGCCGCAAGGGCCGGGTGACGCAGCTCATGAAGACGCTCGGCACCCTCGAGGCCGAGGCGCGCCGCGCCGCGGGCGCCGCGCTCAATCGCTTGAAGGACGAGGTCGAGGCCGCCATCACCGCGGCAGCCGACAAGCTCCTCCACAAGGACATCGAGCGCCGGCTCGCCGGCGAGCGCGTCGACGTGACCTTGCCGGTGGAGATCGGCGGCGAGGGCCGCGTGCATCCGATCAGCCAGACCACCGACGAGCTCACCGCGATCTTCGGCGAGATGGGCTTCAAGATCGCCGAAGGCCCGCACATCGAGGACGATTTCTACAATTTCACGGCGCTCAACATCCCGCCGGAGCATCCCGCACGCCAGGAGATGGACACGTTCTATCTCGCGGAAAAGCGCGACGGCAGCCGCAAGGTGCTGCGCACGCACACCTCGCCCGTGCAGATCCGCACCATGCTCGCGGAGAAGCCGCCGATCCGGATCATCGTGCCCGGCCGCACCTTCCGCAGCGACCACGACGCGACCCACAGCCCGATGTTCCACCAGGTCGAGGGTCTCGTGATCGACCGCAGTACGCACATGGGTCACCTCAAGGGCTGCCTCATCGAGTTCTGCCGCGCCTTCTTCGAGATGGACGACCTGCCCGTGCGCTTCCGCCCGAGCTACTTCCCCTTCACCGAGCCGTCGGCCGAGGTCGACATCGGCTGCTCGCGCGAGGGCGGCGGTCTCAAGATCGGCGCCGGCGGCGATTGGCTGGAGATCCTGGGCTCCGGCATGGTGCATCCGAAGGTGCTGGAGAACTGCAACATCGATCCCGCGATCTACCAGGGCTTCGCCTTCGGCATGGGGATCGAGCGCATCGCCATGCTGAAGTACGGCATCCCCGACCTGCGGGCGTTCTACGACAGCGACCTGCGCTGGCTGCGGCACTACGGCTTCCAGTCGCTCGAAGTACCCTCGATGGTGGCGGGGCTGCAGCGATGAAACTCACGCTGGGCTGGCTCAAGACCCATCTCGCGACGTCGGCGGCTCTCGACGAGATCGTCCGCACGCTCGTGATGCTCGGCCTCGAGGTCGAGAGCGTGGAGGACCGCGCGAAGGACCTGAATCCCTTCACGGTGGCGCGGGTGATCTCCGCCGAGCCGCATCCCCAGGCCGACCGGCTCAAAGTGTGCCAGGTCGAGACGGGCCAAGGCCAAGTGCAGGTAGTGTGCGGCGCGCCCAACGCGCGCGCGGGCATGCTGGGCGTGTTCGCGCCGGTGGGCACGGTGATCCCGCGCACCAAGATGCTGCTCAAGGAGACCGCGATCCGCGGCGTCGCCTCGCGCGGCATGCTGTGCTCGGAATACGAGATGGGCCTCTCCGAGAATCACGAAGGTATCATCGATCTGCCGCAAGGCGAGGTCGGCCAGGCCTTCGCGGAGGTGTTGGGCCTCCATGACCCCGTGCTCGACGTCAAGGTGACGCCCAACCGCGCGGATTGCCTGGGCGTGCACGGCATTGCGCGGGACCTGGCGGCGGCGGGGCTCGGCAGCCTTCGCCCGCTCGACACCTCGCCGGTGCCGGGGAAATTCCCGGCGCCCACGGCGGTGCACCTCGCCGGCCCGGACGACAAGGCCTGCCGGCTTTACGTGAGCCGGCTCATCCGCGGGCTCAAGAACGGCCCCAGCCCGCGCTGGCTCCAGGACCGCCTCACGGCGATCGGACTGCGACCGATCTCGGCGCTGGTGGACATCACCAATTTCCTCACCTTCGACGTGAACCGGCCGCTCCACGCCTTCGACGCGGGCAAGCTGCAGGGCGATCTCGCCGTGCGCGCGGCGCGTCCGGGCGAGATGATCCATGCGCTCAACGGCAAGACCTACGAGCTCGATTCCGCCGTCACCGTCATCGCCGACAACAACGGGGTCCAGGGCCTGGGCGGCGTGATCGGCGGCGAGGCCACCGGCTGCACCGAGACGACCACAGCCGTGCTCCTGGAAGCCGCGCTCTTCGATCCCGTGCGCACCGCGGCGACCGGCCGCCGGCTCGGCATCCAGTCCGACGCGCGCTACCGCTTCGAGCGCGGTCTCGATCCCGAGATGGCGGTGCCCGGCGTCGAGCTCGCGACGCGGCTCATCCTGGAGATCTGCGGCGGCGAGCCCTCCGAGGTCGCGATCGCGGGCGCCGTCCCGGAGTGGCGCCGGCACTATTTCCTGCGCAGCGAGCGCACCCACACGCTGGGTGGCGTCGAGGTGCCGGCGGAGGAGCAGCGGCGCATCCTGGAGATCCTGGGTTTCACGGTGAACAGTCGCGAAGGCGGTTTCTCCGTCGAGCCGCCCTCTTGGCGGCCCGACATCGTGGGCGAGGCGGATCTCGTCGAGGAAGTGTTGCGCGTCCACGGCTACGACAATATTCCCGTGGTGCCGATGGTGCGCGACACCCCGCTGCCGCGGCCGGCGCTCAGCCTATCGCAGAAGCGTGCCGCCACCGTGCGGCGCGCTCTCGCCGCGCGCGGCCTGGTCGAGGCCGTCACCTTCTCGTTCCTGCCGCGCGCGCAAGCGGAGCTCTTCGGCGGCGGATCCTCGGAGATGACGCTGGTCAATCCCATCAGCGCCGATCTCGACGTCATGCGCCCCTCGCTGCTGCCCAATCTGGCGACGGCCGCGCAGAAGAATGTCGATCGTGGTCTCGGTGACTTGGCACTCTTCGAGCTGGGACCGCAGTACGCCGACGACACGCCCGAGGGCCAGTCGCAGGTCGCGGCGGGCGTGCGCATGGGCAGGACGGGGCCGCGCCACTGGCGCGACGGTGGCCGCGCGGTCGACGCCTTCATCGCCAAGGCGGACGCGCTGGCGGCGCTTGCGGCGGCGGGCGCGCCGGTCGAGAATCTCCAGATCTCCAAGGACGCACCCGGCTGGTATCACCCCGGCCGCTCCGGCACCTTGCGCCTGGGCGCGGGCGTGCTGGCGCATTTCGGCGAGCTGCATCCGCGCGTGCAGCAGGCGCTCGGCGCCAAGCAGCCAGTGGCGGCTTTCGAGGTGCACCTCGATAGCGTGCCGGTGCCGCGCGCGCGGCCGACGAAGGCGCGGCCGCTGCTGCAGCTCTCGCCCTATCAGCCGGTCCAGCGCGATTTCGCCTTCGTGGTGAACCAGGACCTGCCCGCCGAGACGCTCCTCAAGGCCGCGCGCCAGGCCGACAAGAAACTGGTCGCGGCCGTGCGGCTCTTCGACGTCTACGAAGGCAAAGGCCTCCCCGACGGCAAGAAATCCCTCGCCATCGAAGTGACGCTCCAGCCCCTGGACGCCACCTTGACCGACGCCGCGCTTGAGAGCTTCTCCAAGAAGCTCGTCGAGCAGGTGGAGAAGGCGACGGGCGGAACGCTGCGGGGTTGACCCTTCGGTCTCCCCCTAGCTTATGAATTCCGAGCTTGCACCACCCCCCTCCCAACCTCCCCCTCAAGGGGGAGGGGCGCATTGAGAATGCGCAAGGACCGAGCCAGACGCTTGGTGATGCGCTTCTGGAACAGCGACGTCCTTGCGAATACCGAGGATGTGCTTGCCACCATTCTTGCTACGATCACCGACTTCGGCGAGGGCACGCATTCTCGTCGGTCAAAGACAAGGCGACCCCTCCCCCCTTGAGGGGGAGGGTAGGGAGGGGGGCGGGCCGAGACATGATCTCGTTCAAGAAAATCCAGAAAACAGCGCAAGAGCGCCTCGGCGCGGCCGAGCTCAAGCGGCGCTTGCCAAAGGTGAAATCCGCCGCGGCGCTCCGGAAGGTGACCGACGATCGCTATCTCTCGCTGATGTCGCTGCGCGTGTTCCGGGCGGGGCTCCGGCACGACATGGTGGACGCGAAGTGGCCGGCCTTCGAGAAGGCGTTCCGCGGCTTCGAGCCGCGTAAGGTGCGCGCCATGAGCGACGAGCAGGTGGAGGCGCTGATGGGCGACCGCCGCCTCATCCGCCATCTCGGCAAGCTCAAGTCCGTGCACGCGAACGCCGCCGCGATGGTCGAGCTCGCGGCCGAGCGCGGGAGCTTCGGCGCCTATCTCGCGGACTGGCCCGGCGATCGGATCGTCCAGCTCTGGGAGGATCTCGCCCAGCGCTTCCACCAGCTCGGCGGCAATTCCGGCCCCTATTTCCTGCGCATGGCCGGCAAGGACACCTTCATCCTCACCTATTCCGTCGTGCAGGCGCTGCAGCACTGGCGCGCGTTCGCGGGCGAACCCAAGGGCAAGAAAGACCGCGCCCGCGTCGGCGAGATGTTCAATGCGTGGGGTCAGGAGACGGGCCTGCCGCTCGCCCATCTCAGCATGACACTCGCGGCCTCGGTGGATTGAGGGTGCGTCCTTCGACGCGGGCCGATCGGCCCTTGCTCAGGATGAGGGGTAGTGGTGCCACGAAAAGAAAACCCCTCATCCTGAGCAAGCGAGCGCAGCGAGCGCGTCGAAGGACGCACCGAGCCTACGTCCGCTTCGCCGGCGCCTCCACATGCGGCAACCGTGACCGGTACTCGATGTCGTCGAGGTCGAGGTGGTTGCGGACGTAGGTGAGCGAGGCGTCGGTGTGCGGCTGGTGATCCCACGACGTGTGGCGGCCCTTGGTCATGGCGGCGGCGATCAGGCGGCGCCGGTGCTGGCTCGCGAGCACGCGGGCGCGGAGCGCCTCCTCGTCCCAGCGCGCGAGCGCTTCCTTGCGGAACGCGGCGATTGTCGTGGCGTGCGCGGGGTCGCGGGCGAGGTTCGTCCGCTCCAGCGGATCGGCGGCGACGTCGTAGAGCTGCTCCGGATCTGGCTTGCTGCGAATGTATTTGAATCGGCCGCGGCGGATCATCAGCAGCGGGGCGATGGCGCCCTCGGCGAAATACTCTCCCAGCACCTCGTCGTGGCCGCCGGTTCCGGAGAGGTGCGGCAACAGGCTCCGTCCGTCGACCGGCGCGGCATAGCTACCGGCGCGGCCGTCTCGCGCGATCTCCGCGAGCGTCGGCAGCAGGTCGATGGTCGAGACCGAGTGCGTCACCCGCCGCGGCGAGAGATCGCCCGGCAGCGCCATCACCAGCGGCACGCGCGCGGCATTCTCGTGCCAGGTCATCTTGTACCAGAGCCCGCGCTCGCCCAGCATGTCGCCGTGATCGGCGGTGAACAGTACCAGCGTGTTCTCGCCCAGTCCGCAATCGCCGAGCGCCTTCACCAGCGCGCCCAGCTGGTCGTCGACGTAGGAGATCGCGCCGTAATAGGCGCGCCGCGCGCGGCGGACGTGCGTCTCCGTCACCTCGTACTCGTCCGCGGCGCTGACGTGGCGGAGCCGTCGCCAATGCGGGTCCGCGGGATCGGGCGAAGTCGCGAGCGTCGGCAGGTCGATCTCGGCCTCGCGGTAGCGCTCCCAATACTCCGTCGGGATCGCATAGGGGTCGTGCGGGTGGGTCATCGACACCACCAGGCAGAACGGCCGCTCGTCGGTGCCGCGCGCGTGATCGAAGAGATAGCGCCGCGCCGCGTAGACCACCTCCTCGTCGAAATCGAGCTGATTTGAGCGCCGGCACGGGCCCGCCTGCACCACCGAGAGCATGTTGTGGTACCAGCTCGGCCGGACCTCCGGATGCTCCCAGTCGGGCGTCCAGCTGTAGTCCGCGGGATAGATGTCCGTGGTGAGCCGCTCCTCGAAGCCGTGCAGCTGATCGGCCCCGCAGAAATGCATCTTGCCCGAGAGCGCCGTGCGATAGCCGGCATCCCGCAGATAATGCGCGAAGGTCGGCACATCAGCCGCGAAATCCGCCGCGTTGTCCCAGGCCCCGATCCCCGACGGCAGCCGCCCCGCCATCATCGAAAACCGCGAGGGCGCGCAGAGCGGGCTCGCGCAATAGGCGCTCTCGAACACCACGCCGCGCGCCGCCAGCCGCTCGATGTTGGGCGCCTTCACCAGCTTGTGCCCGTGGATCGGGAGGAACGCCGGCGCCATTTGATCCGCCATGACGAAGAGGATGTTGGGGCGCTTGGGCATTGAAGATTCTCCTGGTCATTTCTGACGGATGGGTCGCCCTCAATACTACGCCATCGCGGGTCATCGCTTGCGTTTGGATATTGGAAGGGCTTCCTCGTAGGCAGTGAGTAGCTTGCGCATGATCAATGCTTCGTCGCGGGTGAGCGTGGGATCTTCTACGGCTCCGCGCACTAGGTAGTACTCGACCTCGGATCGTATCCACTGGCGCTTGAGAACGGATTGGAGTCGCTTCGAGTAGCGTCGTTGGATCGCGGAGAGCGTAATAAGGCCGTGAGCGTTTAGCTCTGCATCGAAGGCCATGATGTCCTCTGGCGGCCACATGCGTGTCATCTCGATGCAGTCGCCGATCGCCATACGAAGACCTTGGCCTGCCTTCGCTGGAGAACGACGATGTAGGTTGTCAAGCACCTTCACCGGATGAATTTTCGCCGGGGTCTCTTGCGCGCCCATCCGATGCTCGAAGAAATAACCGAGGAACGCCCTCAACTCCTCGAACTCTTCTGGCGTCATGGCCATGGCCTTATATTGGGGCCAGATTCCGTGCGAATTGATGCCCTCACGCGGCGTCCTCGATCTCCAGCACCAGCTTCTTGCCGAGTGCCGCTAGTGCGGTCTCGAGCTGATCCATGCGGGAGGCGTGGCGGAGGTCGAGCAGGCGATCGACCTGCGGCATGTGCCAGTCGAGGCGGCGCGCGAGGTCCGCCTTTCTGACGCTGGCCTCGCGCATGGCCTCGTAGAGCGCGAGCTTTGCGGCCGAGAGAGCGGGGAGGGTCACCAACTTTTGGCCGCGGCGCGGGCGCGAGGGGCGCGGGATTCGCTCGCGATCGCCGATGAGCGCAATGAAGGCCGTTTCCAGTGCGTCGGCCGCGCGGGCCAAAGCGTCCGCCTCATCTTTCCCGAAGGTGTGCGCGATCGGCACATCCGGGAAGCTCGCCAAGATCGTTCCATTGTCGTCGGGATTGAGATCGACCGGATAGGAATACATTTGTGTGCTCCAGTTTGGGGTGCGCTGCACCCTCACTTGAGGCCGAGCTGTTTCAAGATCGCGTTCATCAAGCCCGTGCCCAATTCCTTGTTGCTGCCGTGCATCGGCAGGACGGAGCGCTTGTCGCCACGCCTCACGATCAAGTGGCCGCCCTTGCCGGGCTCGAAGGTGCAGCCGTGGCGGGCGAGCAAGCGCTTCAGTTCGGCGCTGGTCACGGTAATACCATGCAACACTTATGTTGTGTTGGCAAGGCCGAATATAACACTTCTGTTGCGGCCACTTGAATCGGGCCAAGCGGCCTCCCATCTCTATGGCTTTGTACGCAGGAAGCGGTTGATCGCTTTGGGACGATCTGAGGCTCGGAAGGTGACGGGGAAAGGTAAATTTTGCGAAACGAACCCAATTCGATTGAGGAGGCAATATCAGTGACTTGATCTCGACACCAGCCCGATGCCGGGAGTGAGCAGAAGTACGGTGAGCGTTGCTTCCGCCCCCGCCCGCCCCTATGGTCGCGGCCATTCCATGAACCCTGTCGCCTAGGCCCCGATCCCTCGTGACCGACCTCTCGCATATCCGTAATTTCGCGATCATCGCGCATATCGACCACGGCAAGTCGACGCTCGCCGACCGGCTCATCGAGCGCTGCGGCGCGCTCGAGCAGCGGGAGATGCGCGAGCAGGTGCTCGACAGCATGGACATCGAGCGCGAGCGCGGCATCACCATCAAGGCGCAGACCGTGCGCCTCGCCTACAAAGCGCAGAACGGCGAGACCTACGAGCTCAATCTCATGGACACGCCGGGCCATGTGGATTTCGCCTACGAGGTGAGCCGGTCGCTTGCGGCCTGCGAGGGCTCGCTCCTGGTGGTGGACGCGAGCCAGGGCGTGGAGGCGCAGACGCTCGCAAACGTCTACCAGGCGATCGACGCGAACCACGAGATCGTCATCGTCCTCAACAAGATCGACCTGCCCGCGGCCGAGCCCGAGCGCGTCAAGCAGCAGATCGAGGACGTGATCGGCCTCGATACCTCGGGCGCAGTGCTGATCTC
>DATNIT010000043.1:0-4939 GCA_035604335.1 Allostellaceae bacterium
CTTGCGCGTCGCCTATCACTCGGCCTGCTCGCTGCAGCACGGCCAACAGGTGGAGAGCGAGCCGCGGGCGCTCCTGGCCCAGGCCGGATTCACCGTGTTGGAGATTCCGGAAGGCCATATCTGTTGCGGGTCGGCCGGCACCTACAACCTCCTCCAGCCCGAGTTGTCGGGCCGATTGCGCGAGCGGAAGCTCACGAATATCGCGAGCGTCAAGCCCGACCTGATCGCCACCGGCAATATCGGTTGCATCACCCAGCTCGCGCGGGGAAGCTCCGTCCCCGTCGTCCACACCGTCGAGCTGCTCGACTGGGCAACCGGCGGTCCTTGCCCGAAGGGGCTTGAGGGCCTGAAGTCCAAGGTGCATCCGATCCAAAGCCTGATGGAGCTGGCGTCGGCTTAGCAAGTTGCGCCTCACTCTTATGCTCAAGCGGGGAGGGGAAAGTAATCCCCGCCCTCCAATCCGCATCTATCCTGCGTCCGCCTCGTCCGCTTGAGTGGCGTTTCGCGAGGCGTCGTGAGGCGGGACGAGGTGCGGCGCCCGCGCGTCGGCTTCGCAAAGCCGGCTCTCGGGCGGCGCCGGGACTCCGCCCGGAGGTACTAGGGCCTCCTGCCAGGCTGGCTGACGACCTGAGGCGGCAGCATCATCCCGAAAAGTTGCAAGACTTTTCGGACAAGATGCTGCGTCAGAGACAAAGACCCCCGACCTCAGGTGCCAGCGCGGCCCGGTGGATCGAACAAACGCCGCTCAGGGCGCGCCGAGAGGAGCCCGCGCATCCTTAAACGATGCGAAACATTAGGATTCGCGCTTTTCGGCGTGCCATTCCCCTCCACGTCCGCGATGAGGCGAGAAAGGAGCAAGCCCCGGGCGCATCCACGCGTCGCAAAGCATGCCTGCGTCGCTTGCTGGGCTCGGGGCGATGGGCTAGAAGCCGCAAGGCAGAGAGCCTTTCACGTCAGCCGCTATCCCCATGAGCAACAAAGACGAGACGGTCCACCCCGAGGCTCGCCTGCCAAAGGGCCTATTCGACGTTTCCGCGGAGGAAATCCGCGCGAGCGCGGCGATGCTCGCGACCATTCGCGACGTCTTCGCATCCTATGGCTTCGAGCCGCTCGACACCCCGGCAATCGAATATTCGGACGCGCTCGGCAAGTTCCTGCCCGATCAGGACCGGCCGAATGACGGAGTGTTCTCGTTCAAGGACGACGACGGAGAGTGGCTGTCGCTCCGTTACGACCTGACGGCGCCGCTCGCCCGTTACGTGGCGGCGAATTACGCCACGCTGCCGAAGCCCTTCCGCCGCTATCAATCGGGCCCGGTGTGGCGGAACGAGAAGCCGGGACCCGGCCGCTTCCGCCAATTCACCCAGTTCGACGCGGACACGGTGGGCGCGGCGTCCGTCGCCGCCGATGCCGAGCTCTGCATGCTCGCCGCTGACACGCTGGAGGCGCTCGGCGTTCCACGCGGGCAATATGTCGTCAAGGTGAGCAATAGGAAGTTCTTCGACGGGTTCATGGAAACCATTCCGGAGCTAAAGCGCGCATCTCGTGAAAAGCGTCTCCAGGTCCTGCGCGCCATCGACAAGTTAGATCGACTCGGACTCGAAGGGGTAAGAGCGCTGCTTGGTGAGGAAAGAAAGGACGAAAGCGGAGACGTCACAAAAGGTGCTGGCCTGAGCCAATCGGCCAATGATGCCATCATCGAAGTGCTGACGTCACCCGTAGCTTCCGTTGTGGGTCCTGGTAAAACGCAGATAATCAGCCCACTGCCCGTCGAAAATGAGACCAGATTCGGTTCTCCAACGGTCACCCTTGGAAAGTCGCCAATCCTTCAGGAGGCGGAGGATGAACTCGCCCAAATAGAAAGTCTTGTTGCCGCTGGTGGCTACAGCGATCGCATTGTGATCGACACCTCCGTGGTGCGTGGCCTCGAATATTACACCGGCCCCGTCTTCGAGGCCGATCTGACCGCGCCCATCACCGACGATCGCGGCCAGCCCATCCGCTTGGGCTCGGTGGTCAGCGGCGGGCGCTATGACGGGCTCGTCGAGCGCTTCACCGGCGAGAAAGTGCCGGCCACCGGAATCTCCATCGGGGTCTCGCGTCTGCTCTACGGGCTGAGGACCCTCGGCAAAATTCCGGCAGAGACAACGCAAGGTCCCGTCGTGGTGCTGGTGCTCGACCGCGATCGGCTCGCCGACTATCAGAAAATGGCGCAGCGGCTTCGCCAAGCGAAGATCCGCGCCGAGCTTTATCTCGGCAAGTCTGGCATGAAGGCGCAGATGAAATATGCCGACAGACGCGGCTCCCCTTGCGTCGTGATCCACGGCGGCGACGAGAAGGCCAAAGGCGAAGTTCAGATCAAGGACTTGATCCTTGGCGCCACGCTCACATCGATCAAGGACCGCGAAGAATATCTGAAGAAGCAGTCCGAGGCGCAGTTTCCTGTGCCCGAGGAGAAGCTCGTCGAGGCGGTGCAGGGCGTGCTCGCCCGCCACAAGGCGTGAAGCGCCATGGTCGCTGAATCGGCGCGAGAGTTCGAGGCTCTGGAAGCCCAGGCCGCCACGCTGCTCGAAATGTTCAGGCGGGCCGGCTACGAGCAAGTTGCGCCTTCCATCATCCAGCCAGCTGATATCTTTCTCGACCAGATCGGCGAGGCGATCCGGGGACGCACTTACGTCTTCACCGATCTTGCCGGTGAGGAACTTTGCCTCCGGCCCGACCTTACCGTGCCGGTGTCGCGGCTCTATCTGGAGCGCCACCCGCTCGCCGATGTGGAAGCCCGCTATTGCTATAACGGCCCTGCCTTCCGCTTTCAGCCAGGGCGGGCGAGCCTTAGGCACCCCCGCGAGTTCCGCCAGGCGGGCATCGAATGCTTTGACGTGCAGGACCGCGACGGCGCCGATGTCGAGATCATCCGGCTCGCCGTCGAGGCCGTGAGCAGCGCCGGGCTCAGAGCGTCTCGCTTGCGCTTCGGCGACATCGCGCTGTTCTACGCCCTGATCGAGGCCCTCTCGCTGCCCGAGCGTTGGCGGCTGAAGCTCCGCCATTATTTCTGGCGCCCCCCTGCCTTCCATGCGCTGCTCGCGCGTCTCGCCAAGGGCGAGCGGCCGGACGGCGATGGCCCGGTCGCGGCGCTCGCCGCCGCGCTCGGTGCCGAGGATCCCGTGCGGGCCGAGGAGCTGGTCGCGAATTATGCGGAGAGCAAGGGTTTTCCGCTCACCGGCAATCGCTCCTTGGGCGAGATCACCGAGCGGCTGCTCGATCACGCCGCCGACCTCCGCGCCGAGCCTTTGCCCAAGGAGGTCGCGACCGTCATCGACTATTATTTGGCGGTGCAGGCGCCCCCGCAAGAGGCTGTCGACCGCATCGGCATGATCGCCAAGGGCGCCGGCATCGATCTTGGGCCAGCGCTCTACACACTTGCCCGGCGCTTCGAGCGCCTGGAGGAAAGCGGCATCGATCTCAGCACGGCAAGCTTCGCCACCGAATTCGGCCGCGACCTCGAATATTACTCCGGCATCGTCTTCCAGATCGAGGCGAGGCAAAGCGACAAGGCAAGCCCGATCGCCGGCGGCGGCCGCTACGATGGGTTGCTGCGCAGTCTCGGCGCATCCGCAGAGACGCCGGCGGTCGGCGCCGCTATCCACACCGAGCGCTTGCTCGCTTCCGTCGGGGGAGCGTCATGATGGCCGCGAAGCTCATCATCGCCGTGCCCGCCAAGGGGCGCCTCAAGGATGCCGCCGCCGGCCTCTTCGAGCAGGCAGGCCTCGCTTTGCGCAAAAGCGGCCATGAGCGCGGCTATCGTGGGCTGATCGAGGGGCTCGATGGCGTCGAGGTGGTGTTCCTCTCCGCCGCCGAGATCGTGTACCAGCTCAAAACCGGGCGCATCCATCTCGGCGTCACCGGCGAGGACCTGATCCGCGAGACGCTTCCCGACGCGGAGGCCAGAGTGGAGTTCTTGGCTCCGCTTGGCTTCGGCCGCGCCGATGTGGTCGTCGCCGTTCCCGATTGCTGGATCGATGTCGCCTCTATGGCCGATCTGGAAGACGTTGCCGTGCAGTTTGCGCGGGCCCATGGCAGACGCTTACGCGTCGCCACCAAATATATGAACCTCACGCGGCGCTTCTTCGCGAGGGCCGGGGTTGCGGGCTACCGCATTGT
Organism: Allostellaceae bacterium; assembly: GCA_035604335.1. Classification (GTDB taxonomy): domain Bacteria; phylum Pseudomonadota; class Alphaproteobacteria; order ATCC43930; family CGMCC-115725; genus DASZHJ01. The sequence goes on from DATNIT010000043.1 coordinate 4,162, forward strand.
GGAGAGCGTGGGCGCCACCGAAGGCACGCCCACCGCGGGCACCGCCGAGCTGATCGTCGACATCACCACCACGGGTACGACGCTCCGCGCCAATCATTTGAAACTGTTGGCGGACGGCCTGATCCTGAGGTCGCAGGCGCATTTGGTGGCGGCGCGCGCCGCGGACTGGAGCGGAGGGGCCACGCAGCTTCGCGAGGTCATCCTCGATCGCTTAACTGTCGGTTCGCGCTAAGGGGGGACTCATCATGCTCATCCGCCTCCCACTTACGGCGCTGCTCTGTCTGCTTCCCCTTGCCGCGGGCGGTGCCGCGCCCTCCCGCATCATCATTCTGCGCCACGGCGAAAAGGCCGATGCGTGGGAACTTTGCGGCGTAAAGGGCGCTCAACCGCCGCACGCAGGAGGCCGCGCAGGACCTCATGACCAATCCGCAATGGCAAGCCAAGACGATGGTGTGGGAGCACAAGCATATCGCTTGCAAAGCTTGAGGCCGCCTTCGCCGGCGAGGCGGTGACACTCCGCCAGCTCTTGCAGCTCGACACGCTTAGTGGCGTGCCGGAGAGCTGGCCGTCCGGCAACTACGATTATTTCTGGATCGTCGGCTACGGGAGCCAAGGCTCCGGCGTGCCGACGAGCTTTAGCATGATGAAGCAGGAGTTCGGGGCGCCCTACGACAAGCTTCCGGCGAACGATTGGGGCGCGCCCAATGGCCTAAAGCGCGCAAGCGGCTGCGATCTCAAAGGCGCGTCGGAGTAAGGCGCTCACGCGAGGCTGAGATCC
>DATNIT010000044.1:0-38511 GCA_035604335.1 Allostellaceae bacterium
AGGTCGAGGTGCCGTTGGCGATGTAGATGCCGACGCCGGGATTCTCCGACGCGGTGACCTTGATCAAGCCGGTGTTGGTGATGCCGCCGTTGAATGTGGAGACTTGTACATAGATGCCGATGGCGGTTTCCGGCGCGGTGAGGCTGATGGTGCCGCTGTTGGTGATCCCGCCCGTCAAGACCGAGACCGACTCGGTGTAGATGCCGAACGCGTGGCGGAAGAAACTGTCGACGGTGATCTTGCCGCTGTTGGTGATGCCGCCCCCGAAGGTCGTCACGTGGGCAAAGATGCCGTACCCGGTATCGCCGCTGGTGACGTTGATCACCCCGCTGTTGACGACGTTGCCGATAAATGTAGAGGGGTTAAAGAAGATGCCCGCCGCGGTGCTGGCGCCGTGCGCAACCGCGTTGATGGTACCGCTGTTGACGAGGCTGCCCACGTAGGTCGCGCCATGGAGGTCGAAGCCGTTCGCGAAGTCGGTCTTCGAGGTGACGTCGATCAGGCCGCTGTTGGTGACGCCGCCGCTGAAGGTGGAGGCGGCGATTACGATGCCGTCCGCGAAGTTCTGCGCCGTGGCCGCCAAAGTGCCGGAATTGGTGATGCCACCAAAGAAGGTGCGGATGCTCACCCCGATGTCGGCGCCAATCGAGGTCGTCGCGGTGATCTGGATCAGGCCGGTGTTGGTGATGCCGCCGATGAACGTGCCCATCGCGCCGAGGAAACCGACCTTCGTGACCGCGCCAAGGCCGATGCCGGCGGCCTCGCCGGCCTTCGCCAGAATGGTGCCGGAACTGGTGATGCCGCCCGCGAAGGTGCTGACATCCAGGGCGATGCCGACCGCAGCCGCGATACCGGTCGCCGGGCCCGCGCCGACGGGGAGCAAGCGCGCAAACGCGGTCACCGTGCCAGAGTTGATGATGCCGCCGTTGAAGATCGACCCATCCAGGACGATGCCGGCCGCAAGCGCGTTGCCGGTGTTGTTGGTGCGCGCGGACACGCCGGAGATGAAGCCGACCGGCTGGTTGACGATGCCGCCCGCGAAGCTCGAGGAGCCGACGAACACGCCGGCGACGCTGCCGCTGCCGGCGGCCTTGACGTAGCCGTTGTTGGTGATGCCCTGGGTGATCACCGACGCAGCCGTCGCGTTAATGGCCCTACGGTTGCCGGTGGCCGCCGGCGCGTCCGCCAGGATCGTGCCGGTGTTCTGGATCGAGCCGCTGAGCGTACTGATGACCAGGATCGCGTGGGTCGTGTAAGTCGGGGTGGCCCCGAACTGATTCCGGATGGTGCCGGGCGGCGAGTTGACGATGTTGCCGATGACCGTGCCGGTCACCTGGATGCAATCGATCGTCGCAATGTTGCTGAGCCCGCCGGCGCCCACCACGGTGCACGCCGCGTCGGCCTCGGCCGTGAGGCCCACGATCATGGCGGCTGCGGAAACGCTGGTGAGAAGGTGCCGCACGCGACGCTGATTGAGCTTCATTCTTATCCCCCAAAAGCACGGACGACGCGGACGCGCCGCCCAGCGATCAATTCCACCCTCCACCGCAGCGCGCGCACCTCGCGCGCCACGCCGAACGGACTCGCCCCAAAAGGCGCTTCGCATCGGCGCGCGATTATTGCGCGCGCGATTTCCTTTGTTCAATCGCCCAAGGCGGTTAGCCGGCGGCGCGCGGCCGGTCGCCGAGCGCTCGACGCCACCCTTTCGGACGAAGTATCGCTCTCGACCCCTGGAGGCAGCCCCACAGTCGAGCCCTTTGGGGTGCCGGCTCCGGCCGAGATGCAGCAGTAGAGGAATCGGTGCAACCCATTAAGAAGTGCCATAAATACGGAATTCCTCCGTAATCAGATGGCTCGTCACTTTAATGCAAAAGAGTAGAACGCCATTTAAAGGACAAAGGAGCCCGGTTCTTCAGGCAAAGGTCGGCAATGCATTCCTTCAATGCCTCTTTCTCCTTGGGTGATGTCTTTCGAATTCCATTCGAATGCGCTTTTCAGATAGAAAGCAGCCGTCCCCGTGTCGAATTCGCAAATCGGCGAATCTTCTCCTCACAAGGGAGCGTGGCTGAAAAACCATACCGGCCGGAAAAATGAAACCAGCGGCCCGTGGAGGTGGCCTCGAGAGCTCGCCGGCAGGGCTTCGCCGGTGCGATTGGCCGTTGTAGTCGAATCCCGAGTCCACCCGCCGACCGGGAACGCCGCTGGAGGACAGCGCCTCGACCGCGAAACTCGGCCTGGCTTGTTGTTCAGAGTAAGGCCCGACAAAACCGGACCGCCTCTCGTCCACTCTCGTCATGCCCGGTCGCCCGTGCCACGAGTGTCCGGTTGAGGGAATCAGGTTGTGTTTCCTGAGAGCCAAAACCCCTTGGAATCGTCATGCGCGGAACCGTGGGACAAGCCCGGCGATGACGAAATGGAGAAACGATCGCAAGTGAACGGGCACCGCCCTAGATGGCGGAAGGAGCGGCGGCGAAGGGTCCGCCGTAAATCGGCGGTTGCGCGCCCAGCTCCACGGCCGCCTCGCCGTAGTATCGGCGGTACTCGCGCATCCAGCTCAACCGATAGATGCTGTTGTCATCGACCGGAGCGAGCACGTAATAGGTGGTTACCGCGTTCGTGAATCCGACCGCCGGCAGCCGTCGCAATCCGTCGAAGACCGTGCGGTCGGCCGTGCGGGCCCTGGCATCGGCGGACATCGGAAGCGCCCAGCCGCGGATCGCAAAGTCGCATTTGAGCTTGTCGATCATCAGGCAGTTCGGATCGACGAAGCCGCCGAACCTCTCGGCAAAGGCCCCCTGGCCGGGCCCCGCGGACTCCCAGCGGTCGACGGCCAGCGGCTGCAGCGTATCGGGATCGACGAACCAGCGCAGCGTATAGGCCCAGTCCTTGCCGACCGCGGCCGCCAGCAACCGGGCGATGTGCGTCTCGTGCAGCCAATTGTCGTCGTCGAGATAAGCGACGAAGCGGCTGTTGGCCGCGTAGGTGAGGATGGTCCGCAACGAGCCGCCATCACCGGCGGGGTGGATGCCGCCGTGCCGCACCGATGTGGAGTAGCCGAGATTGAAGACCGTGACCGCGTGGCCGGGCGGACGCAGCGCCTCGATCTCGTCGATCACCGCCGGATCGCCGCGGACGACATCGATGCCGATCAGGACTTGGATGCGTCGGACGCCGACTTGCCGGAAGACCGACGACACGGCCCTGACGAGGCTCGGCCGGCAGGTCGTGGTCATCACCACGGCCGCATCGAACGGCTCTTGCACAGGCGCGCCGCGATGGAGCGTGGTGAGCGACGAGAGCATCGGCCGCGGCGCGACTCTCTAGACGCCCCATGCCGACAGCGGCTCGAGCGACATCAGCGGCGCCGCGCCGTGGCGACGGCGCAGCTCGCGGAGCACGCGCACGCGCATCTCTCTGTCGGGATCGCTGGTGCTCATGAGGTAATAGACCGTCGCCGCCTCGGTGAATCCGACGGAGGGGAACCGGCGCAACATCTGAAACACGGCGCGATCCGCGCTCAGGTATCGGCGATCGCCCGGAAGCGGAATGGCCCAGAACCGGATCGCGGCATCGCAGCGGAGCTTGTCGATCATCAGACAGTTCGGATCGACGAAGCCGCCGGTCTGGTCGCGGTAGATTCCCTTGCCCGGCCCGACGGATTCCCAACGGTCGACCGCGATCGTCTCCTGAGTGTCCGGATCGACGAAGTAGCGCAGCGTATAGGCCCAATCGCGGTCCTTGATCGCGGCGAGCAGGCGCTGGATGTGGGTCTCGTGCATCCAGTTGTCGTCGTCGAGGTAGGTGACGAAGCGGCTGTTGGCACAATAGGTGAGGATGGTGCGCAAGGCGCCGCTGTCCGCGGACAGATGGACGCCGCCGTGCCGCATCGATGTCGAGTAGCCGAGATTGAGTACGGTCACCACATGTTGGGGCGGCCGAGCCGCCAGCACGGCGTCGATGATGGAGGTGTCGCCCTGGACCACATCGATCCCGATCAGGACCTGGAGCCGCGCTACACCGACCTGTTGAAAGACGGAGGCCGCGGCCCGGAGCAGCGATGGCCGGCACAGGGTCGGGATGACCACGGCCGCGTCGAAGGGCTTCTGGAGCGGCTGGCTGACATGAAACGTGGTCATCGTCGGCAACATGGCGCCGGTCGGGTCCCCTGATTCCGCTTTCCCTCGTCCCGTGCGAGCGTTGTCTATAGATAACACAGGGGATGCGGAGCTTGCGCGGCCCGTAAAGCTCAAGACAGCCCCTCGTTTCCGTCTTACAAAAATGTCATTATCGACGCTTCATACACCCGTGTTCGTCCCACCCAACGCAGCAGCATGAACGACACCGCATCAAAGCCCGCCAATGGAATGTCCGCCGCGGCCAACACGGCCGACGGCTTCGATTTCCGCGCGATGCACGCGCGAATCGACGCCCTCCTCGACAAGCAAGTCTTCTTCCTGGGCGGGGCCGTCAAGTCGGGCACGACCTGGCTGCAGGCTTTGCTCGATGCGCATCCGCACGTCAGTTGCACCGGCGAGAACCACTTCGTCGACTGCCTATCTCCGACGCTGAAGAAGAGCCTCGAAGAGTACAACCGCATCTTGTTGGATCCGCGCGGGAATACAGCCTATCAGCTCGGAAAGCAGCCGACCCTTTTCGACACCGCCGAATACTTCTACGTCCTCTGCACGGCGATGCTGGCCTTGATGCTCAAGCAGGCCGGAGGAAGATCCGTCCTGGCGGTCGGCGACAAAACGACGGTGAATGTCCAGGCATTCGCCCAGCTCTCGAAATTGCTCCCGGGCTCGAAGCACGTCCACATCGTGCGCGACCCCCGCGATGGCGCGGTCTCCGGATGGCATCACGTCTCTCGCCTCTTCCCCGATGAGACGCGACAAAAGTTCCCCGCCATGCTCGACTATGTGAAGCACTACGCCGACATCTGGGCCCTCGAGGTCGGGCGGGGCGTCGCCTTCGGCTCGCAGAAGCCCGATCGGTATCTCGAGATTCGCTACGAGGACCTGGTCGCGCAAACCGCAGCGACCCTGGCGGCGATTTTCCGGTTCCTCGGCGTCGATCCCGGCGCGGATGTGGTGCAGCATTGCATCAAGGCGGCATCGTTCGAGACGCTGAGCGGCGGTCGCGCGCGCGGACAGGAGAATCCGGGCTCCTTCTTCCGCAAGGGCGTTGTGGGCGACTGGAAGACCCGGCTCGACCCCGTCTCGGCCGAGTACGTCGTCGCGACCTGCGGGCCGCTGATGACGCGCTTCGGTTATCTCTGACGAGGCGCGAGACCAGGCCGGCCGCCCCGCACGAGGAAAGCTCAGTGACGCAGATTGGCGCCGGCAAAAACGAAGTGCTGCTCAAGGAGGCGCTGAGCTCAGAGCACTGGGATCGCTCCGACGGCACACCGACGCGATTGCGCTACGTGGTCTTCTCGCCGCAACGGACCGGCAGCGAGCTCCTGTGCTCGCATCTGGCCCAGCGCGGCATCGGCATACCCTTCGAGTATTTCAATCATCTCTTCATGCCCAGGATTGCCCGCCGTCTCGGCTGCCTCGGCGAGGACGGCCGCATCGTCGTCGCGCGCTACCTTGCGCTGCTCGAGCCCAAGAGGACGCGGAACGGCATCTTCGGCACAAAGCTCCAGCCGGACCAGCTCAACGTCCTCGCCGCCGGAGACGCGGAGAGCGCGCGCTCGATCCTCCGCCGCTTCGACAGGATCATCCTGCTCCGCCGCCGGGACAAGCTGCTGCAGGCTATCTCACTGGCTCGCGCGCGCCTCACCAACCAATGGCAGATGTATAAAGACGACCCAATGATTCGCGTCTCCAGCGATGACCGGGCGTTCTTCCCGATGATCGCCGAGAGCCTCGGCAAGATCCTCGAGGACGAGCGCTATATGGCGCGCTTCGACGCCGAGCTGAACTCGCAGAACGTTCGAGCCCTGTGGTACGAGGACCTGCGGGACCCGCGCGCGCTCGATGCGGCCGCAAGCTGGCTGTGGAACGCCGCGGGCGGCGGCGCGCCGGAACCCGAGTCCGATCGAGGCCACGAGCTTCCCAAGAAAATGGACGAGAGCGAGGCGCGCGGCATCAAGGAACGATTCCTTGCCTACGTCGGCGCAGCGGGGTGAGCTTCCGGGCCTTGGCGCTACGCCGTCGTTTCCTGGACCGTGGACCGGCTCATGTCGTTGATGATGATCGCGAGCGGAGGAAAGCTGACGAAGGCTTTGAGCGTCCGGTAGGCGGCGAGCGCCATGATATCGATGCCGGCGTTCGCGACGTATCCCTTCAGGCCCACGGAATAGGGCGACATCCGGCGAAGGGGCAGGCAGAAGTCCTTGAGCGCCTGCGCGCCCTTTGGAGAGATGGAATAGCAGCCCATTCCGAGCACCTCGCGCAGCCTGAACGGCATCGGCGAAAGAGGTTGCCGCTGGAAGATACCGGCCGTCTCCCGCGTATTCGCACCGTCGAAGTAGGCCACGCACCAGTGCACCCCGGGGATCGCCTCGAACAGAATCGGGCTGTTCGTATTCCAGCTCCAAAAGATGATGTCCCAATCCGACGGGAGCGCGCCCAGCATCGTCTCCGCCATTGCGCCGTATTGCGAATGGAAGACGACGTCATCCTCGCAGATCGTCAGGGGTCGCGCGCTTGCGATCGCCTTTCCCCAGAGCGCGATGTGCGACAACGCGTTGCCCAGGGCTCCCTTGGTGTATTTCGCGTGTATGTCCTTCGGGATCGCGGGGTCCTGAACGAGTATTTCCTCTCGGATGGTTCCGGCCCGAACGAGCTCGGGTACGTCCAGCGCGCCGCCGTCGATCGCGGGAAAGCGCGAGAGTTCTTTCAGATGCCCGTTGACCGCCATGAACTCCGATAGCCGGTCGCCGGAGCGGTCGAGGTTGATGACGTGAACGAGCATCTAGCGCGCTTCGGCTACCTCTGAGGAGGGCCGACCACGCCGGGCCGGAACCCGGGTTGGGCGAGCTCCGGAAAGACCGCGCTGTTGCGAATGGCGCGGCAGCGCTCGAGAAACCGCTTCTCGAATTCCAGGATCGTCGCGGTGAGCGCGCCCGAGCTCTCGATCGGCTCGAGATCGACGAACACGAGCTTCCCGTTCTCGACCCGGGTGCGCCGCACGAACCGCGAAAAATGCGAGTTCGCGCCCACGTAATAGCGCAGCAGCTTGGCCGGCTCGAAGAAGCTCTGGAAATACTTCATCAGCACCTGGAAGAAGGCACCGTCTTCGCCGCCCATGCCCGTGCGGAACGTCGCGTCCTCCGGGAAGCCGCCGATCAGCTCGACCGTGCCCCGGCGCATCATCTTGTTGGACGGCATGAAATTGATGGCGCCGGAAATGTGCTGCTGATGGACCTCGTGCGGGCAATCCACGAGCTCGACGTTCGTGAATACCGCCGAGATCATCGGGTGTTCGCGAAAGCGCTTGAGCCCGGCGGCGAGAAAGCCAGGGACATAGGTATCGTCCGCGTCGAGGAAGCAGACGAACTCGCTCTTGGTGCGCCGCAAGCCGGTATTCCGCGCCGGCCCAGGACCGGCGTTCGCGGCATGCGTCAGCACGGTGATGGCCGAATGGCGCTCGGCCAGGGCGCGGGCGAGCTCCACGGTACCGTCCGTCGAGCAATCGTCGACCAGAACGATCTCCACGCCGAGATCTCCCTGGGCCAAGACGGAACCGACGGCCGCCTCCAGCGTCGCCGAGGCGTTGAAGCAGGGAATGACGACTGTCACCAAAGTCGGAAGCATGGCGCCTCCACGGATTCGGAACCCAATCTTAGAAGGTCGCGAGCCCGCGCCCAAAATGAATCGTTTGAGCGAGGCCGTTGTCGCGCAGACAAAAGCCGACGCGGCACGACTCACTCGCCCCGTCGGTTGAGACCCGCGGCCTTGGCGACCATCTCCTTCAGGGCCGCGCGCACGATCTTGCCGGCGGCGTTGCGCGGAATGGCTTGCAAGATCACGACGCGAAAAGAACCCAGCTGCTGGTGCATAAAGGCTTGCTCGAGGCGGGCCAGGAGCTCGCGATGGTCGTGCCGCACACCCGCGAGCGCGACATAAACCTCCTCGATGCCTTCCCGATTGCCGAACGTGCAGATCCCGACATCGCCGACGTCCGCGTGCCGCATCACGAGCGCCTCGAGATCATCCGGCCGAACCTTCGCCCCGCCGATGTTGAGGAGCTCGTCGCCGCGCCCGACAACCATGAGGCGCCGCGGGCCGTCGAGGATGGCCCTGTCCCCCGGATAGAACCAGCCGTTCCTGAAATGGCGGCGCGTCAATTCCTCGGGCTCGCCCAGATAGCCCTCGACCATGGCCTCGGTCCTGATCCGAAGCAGGCCCGGCTCTCCGCGCGGGACGAGCCGGTTGCTCTCATCGATCGTCTCCACCTCGACGCCCGGCGACACCTCCGAAAACTTGTCGCGGCGCGTTGCTTGCCTGCGGCTGACGCCGCCGACCTCGTTGCAGCCGAAGACGTCCGTGACCTCGGTCGCAAGATGCTCGAGCGCCCGCGCGCTGAGCTCGTCGGACAAGGCGGAGCCGAGCGTCACGATCGTGAGCCGCGCGGGCTTGACGAGATCGCGAGGCAAGTCGTCCAGGACCCGCTTCAGCATGATCGGCTGCAGCATCACATGGGTGATGCCGTGGCGTGCGATCGCCCGCGCGGCGCCGGCGCCGCCCTCGAAGGGTTCCGTGACCACGGTACCGCCGGCCCGAAGGCACGCGGTGGCGGCGCCGTACATGGGACCGGCCGAAAACGGCAAGGTAAGCAGATAGCGGGACTGCGGCGTGAATTGGTACTGCCACGCATAGCCCGCGATACGCGGCTCGTTCATGCCTCGGGTGACGACCAGGCGCTTGGGGCGGCCGGTGGTGCCGGAGCTGCGCAGGATGCGCACGGGATCGCCGGCTGCCCAGTCCGCGTAGATCGGGCCGCCGTCATGCGAGCGCGCCAGCGTATCTGCCACCCATGCGGGCGCGATCGAGCGGTGACGGGCGGCACCCTGGAGGGGGAAATGCTCTTCGGAAAGCACGAGATCGGCCCCGGCAAGGAGCTCTCCGCAATCCGCCAGACCCTCGCCGCTGTGGTAGGACGCCGTCGCGACGTTGAGCCGCTCGAAGGCCAAGAGCAGCACCCAGTGGAGATAGAAATCGTCGCAGCCGACCGCGACGGCGCTCCCGCGCGGCAGTCCGAATTCGCGGAGCGCGGACGCGAATTTGCCGATGTCCCGGCAGAGCTCGGCATAAGAGATCGCGCGGCCGCGGTTGACGAGCGCCACGCCGTCGGGCCGCTCCGCGGCGTGGAAGGCGACATGATCGCCGGTGGTCGCGCGAGCCGGTAGGTCGGTCATGGACGTTCACGCGGTTGCGCCGCCATCTCCGCGATCGCGGCGCGCACGCGCTCCATGACGCCGGCCCAATCGCCCGGCGTGCTCTGCCGGAAAAGCCGAAGGGTCGAGTACCACGGAGTATCGTCGCGCCCTCGCATCCAGCGCCAGTCCGGCTGCGCTGGGAGCAGGACGAACGTCGGCCGGCCGAGCGCGCCCGCCAAATGCACGGGCGCGCTGTCGATGCTGACGATGACGTCGAGAGCCATGATGGCCGCCGCGAGATCGGCGAAATCGGCGATCCCGGGATCGAGATCCCGCACGAAGGCGTCGAAACCGAGCGCGCGCAGGTCGGCGGCACGCGCGCCTTTCTGGAGGCTATAGAGCGCGACGCCCTCGAGATCCGTCAAAGCGAAGAACTGCTCGAGGGGCATCGAGCGGTTGGCGTCGTTTGTGTGCTTTGGATTGCCCGCCCAGGCGATGCCAACGGCGAGCCTGGTATCCGGGGCGCGCGGCACCGGCGGGCCGGCGACGCTCGCGGGCGGCGCGAGATACGGTATGGCGCGGGGAATGGTCTCGAGCGTGATGCCCAGCCGATGCGCCAGCGAGAGGATGGGCACGTGGAAATCGACCACGCCCGGCATCGGCGCGCCATGCACCAGGTTCTCGGCGATTCCCGGAAAGCCCGTCATCAATCGCATCATCTCGGGCGGGCAGGAGAACAGCACGCGGGCGCCCATCGCCGCGAGCCTGGGCATGAAGCGGATGAATTGGAGCGCGTCGCCGAAGCCCTGTTCCGTGTGCACGAGAATGGTCCGCCCCACCAGGCTCTCCCCTTGCCAAGGCGGCATGGTGAAATGACCGATCCGGGTCTGCGGGCGCTGGAAGCGGATCTCGTAGCCGGCGAAGCCGCGCGTGAAGTCGCCCCCGCGGAGTTGCGCCAAGGCTCGGGTCCACCGCATCTCCACGCTGTCCGGCTGCTTCTCGATGGCGCGATCGAAGTAGGCGAGGGCGTGCTCACCGTCGCCGAGGTCTTCCAGAAGTAGGGCAAAGCGGAAGAGTACCGCCGCGGAGTCCGGGTCCAGCTCGAGCGCGCGGCCGAGCGTCAGGGCCGCCTCGTCGAAACGGCCGAGCAGGCGCAGGTAATTTCCAAGGTTGGCGAAGACGGTCGCCGAGCGCGGCGCCAAGCGCGCCGCGCGTCGGAGGCACGCCACGGCGGCCAGCAGCTGCTGCTGGCCGGCAAGCAGGTTCGCAAGGTTGTTGTAGGCGTCGCCGGAGTATGGATCGAGCTCGATGATGCGGCGATAGAGCTTGATCGCGCCCGCGATGTCGCCGGCTTTCTGGCGCGCTACGGCGGCGATGAACGCGCTTTGCAGGTCCGACGGCACACCGCCGGCACCTTCCGTCGGCGGCGCGGGAGCGGCGTTCTCGTTCATCCCGAGATCGGCCGCCGATCAGGCCGGCTGCTCGATCGGCAGCTCCTTGAGCAGCGGCTCCAGCTGATCCTTGTACGGGAGCCAGCGACCGACCGAGCTGTTGTAGATCGGGCGGCGCACCTGGAGCGCGCTCGCAGTCTTGACCGGCCGCTTGTTCTCGTGAAACGCGAGACAGGCCTCATCCCACTCGAGGCCGCAATGCGCGACGATGCGGCGGGCTTGGTTCTCGAAGTCGTCCACGACTTCCTCGTACTGCACGTCAAGCATGACGCCCGGGGGCAACACCTGCCGCCAGTGCGCCATCAGCTCGGTGTACTTGCGACAGTAGCGGCCGAGCTCGCCCAGGTCGTAGGAGAAGTTCTGGGCGCCGGAAAACAGCTTCGAGAAGCACGAGAGGCAGGTGTCCACGGGATTGCGCATGGTGTGGATGATACGCGCGTTCGGCAGCGCCAGGTGTATGAGCCCAACATAGAAGAAGCTCGACGGCATCTTGTTGGTGATGCGCGGCGCGCTCTGGGAGTACTCCCTGAGGCGCCGGAGGTATTGCGCGCCCATGCTGCGGAGATGCTCGGCCCCGAACGAGGGCAGAAATTCCGGGTACGGGAACAGCGCGCCGTCCGGCCCGTGGACCGATTTCACGACCTTGTCGAAGTCCCTGAGCTCGCCCGCGCCGAACACTTTGGGGTGGCTGGCGAGCACTTGCTCGACGAGCGTGCTGCCGGAGCGTGGCATGCCCAGGATGAAGAGCGGGACATCCGAGGGATCGCCGAGACCCGCTTTGCCGCGCATGAGCTCCGGCGACACCACCTCGCGGATGCGGTCGAATAGCCAGAGCGTCTCCCGCTCCTCGTAGGTAATCTGCTTCCGCTTGAACGCGCAGCCTTGCAGCATGTGCTCGAAGGACTCGCGATGGCGCTTGAGATCGCCATAGGCCTTGCTGAGCGAGAAGTGGAGCTGCATCTGGTCGTCCTCGGAGAGCGACGGCATGTCCTTGGCGAGCTCCTCCATCGCCAGAAGATCGGGGTCGTCCCCGGATTTGAACGGCTTGGCGTCCACCAGGTTGATGAACACCGCGGTCGCCGTCGGCTCGAGCCGGCGGGCGGTGTAATAGCACTCCATCGCCTCCTCGACTTTGCCGAGTTCCTTGAGAGCGTTGCCGAGGTTGTTGTGGGCGTCCACCATGTCGGGCTTATTGGCGATCGCCTCACGAAAGCACGTCACGGCCTGCTCCGGCTTGGCGTCGTCGAGCAGAATTCGCCCCATGAGATTGAGCGCATCCGCATCTTGCGGGGTGAGAGCGAGCGCCCGCCTTACCGCCGCCTCGGCCTCCTCGGTGCGTTCGAGCTCGCGCAAATTGGAGGCGAGATACATGTACGTGCGCCCGCTCCTGGGATCGAGGGCCAAGGAGCGCTGCAGGAGCCCGATTGCCTCCTCGTGGCGGTCGAGCTCCATCAACGCGAGCGCGAGGTTGTTGAGCGTGGCCGGGTCGTCCGGCTTGAGCGCCAGCGCCTTGAGATAGACCGCTTCGCTCTCGGCGGCCTTCTTCTGGTCCCGCAGTGTCGTGCCCAGATTGTTATAGGCTTCGGCGTAACTGGGCTTGAGCTCGATCGCTCGGTTGTAGGCGACAACGGCCTCATCGAGCCGCTTTTGAGTGCGCAGGACGTTGCCGAGATTGCTGTGTGCCTCCGCGAAGCCGGGATCCAAGGCCAGAGCGCGGCGGTAGCACTGCTCGGCGGACGCAAAATCCTCGCTGTCGAAGTAGGCGATGCCGAGGTTGTTCAGCGCGGCCGGATGGTTGGGATCGAGCTCGATCGCCCTGCGGCCTGCGGCAATGGCATCCTGGAACCGACCGCTGAGCCGGAGCATCTCGCCGAGATTGGTGTGGTAGAGCGCAACGTCTCCCCGGGCCGCGACCGCCTGCTGCAGCAGCTCGATCCCGCCTCTCGCGTTGCCGGACTGATGCGCGATGATCCCAAGCAGATGCAGCGCCGGCGCGTTCTTGGGGAAGGATTGGAGGACTTGGCGACACAGTCCTTCGGCTTCCGCGAGCCGACCGACGTCGCGATACTGCTCCGCCTGGGCGACAACCTCGCGCACGCTCATGAATTTCTGGCCGGCCGCCGCTCCGGCTTGCTCGCCACCCATCACGCCGACCATGGAACCCCCACTTCAAGATCCCCGCCGCAAAGCCGGATTATTCTCGGCCGCTCATCCCGCCGCCAGCCGCAAGTACGGCATGAGCCGGCTCCGATCGCCGCCCAGCACCGCCCGAAGTTCTGCAGCAACCCGCTCGATCACGCCACCCCAATCCTCGGCGGTGCGCTGCCGAAACAGGCGCATGGTGGGGTACCACGGATTGTCCTCGCGCTCCAACATCCAGCGCCAATCCGGCACCACCGACAGCAGGACCCAGACGGGTTTTCCCATGGCGCCGGCGAGATGCGCCACCGAGGTGTCCACGGTCACGACGAGGTCGAGGTTGGCAATCGCGCCCGCGGTCTCGGAATAGTCAGACAGTTCCGGCGACAGATCGGGCACCGCGCCTTTCGAGCGTTGGGTGATCTCATTATGCCGCGCGCCGACCTGCAAGCTGAAGAACCGGGTCCCCTCGATGGCGAGCAGCGGAAGCAGCGCCTCGGCTGTGGTCGATCGGTACCGGTTGTTCAAGTGCTTCGGATTTCCCGTCCATACGACGCCGATCTTGAACTCCAGCCCGGTGCCGAGCCGCGTGGCCCATTTGGCGGCGATCTCGGGGCGGGCGTGTAAATAGGAAACCGGGTTCGGGACGGTACTCAAGCGGGTCTGGAAGCGATGGGGCAAGCTGAGGAGCGCGCAGTGACAGTCGTAACTCGGCAGTCCCGGACCGCTCGACACGTCGATGCCCGGCATGCTGTCCCCGATCAAACCGGCGACCGGCGCCGGGAGCCGCAGGAAGACATTGGCGCCGCGCTCCCTCAGCATGGGCAGATACCGGCAGAACTGCAGCGCGTCGCCGAAGCCCTGCTCGCCGTAAACGAGGATCCGCACACCCGCGGGATTGCCGCCGTCCCACACGGGGCCGGGCGGCGCCACGTGGCGGGATTCGGCCATCAGCAGCCGCCATTCGTATTCCGGCCAGCCCTGCTCGAAATTCGCATGTAGAAGATAGAGTATGCCCACGCCCGCATGGGCATTGGCCTGCTGCGGATCGAGCGTCAACGCCCACCGGTAGCTCGATATCGCTTCCTCGAAACGGCCGGAAATGTGGAGCACGGAGCCGAGGTTCGCGGCCGCATCGGCGTAGCCGGGCTTGAGTTCCATGGCACGGTTGTATTCGGGAATCGACGCCTCGAACTTGTGCTGCTGGCGCAGCGCATTGGCGAGATTGTTGTGCACCTCGGCGAAATTCGGATCGAGCGCCAGCGCCCGCCGGTAATACCGCTCTGAGGAAGCAAACTCCTCGCGATCGAAGTAAGCGATACCGAGATTGTTGAGCGCCGGCGGCAAATTGGGCTGCAGCTCCAGCGCGCGTTTCCCGGCGGCGATCGCCTCGTCGAGCCGTCCCGCTTGCCGGCACATCTCGCAGAGGTTGGAGTGGTACATGGGCACCGTCCCCTTGGCCTTGATGGCGCGTCTCACGTAGTCGATGGCCGCCACCAGATCGCCCTCCTGATGGCAGATGATACCCATCAGGTGCAGGCCTTCGGCGTGGTTCGGGCGCGCCTCCACGAGCTGGCGGCACAGGTCGGCCGCCGCCGCCAAGTGCCCGCTCTGCTGGTATTGCCGAGCCATCGCGAAGACTTGCTCGACCGGCATGACCTGCTTGCCGCCGGGTATTCCGATCTGTTCGCCGCTCGCCATGAGTCCAGTCCGCCTGCTATCCCAAAATCCTACTCTCTGAGCCCGCGCGCACCGACGGCGTCAACCCGTCGCGACGGCCGTCCACCACCGACCGCAACTCCATGCCGACCCGATGCACCACATCGTCCCAGGCGCCCCGCGCGGGTTGGCGGAAGAGCCGCATGGTCGGGTACCACGGGTTGGTCTCCCGGTCGAGCATCCATCGCCAGTCCGGCATGAAGGCCAGCATGACCCAGACCGGCCGCGCGAGCGCGCCCGCGAGGTGCGGCACCGCCGTATCGGTCGAAATCACGAGATCCAGCGCCAGGATGGCGCCCGCGGTCTCGGTGAAATCCGTGAGATCCGGAGAGAGGTCGGTGATCCCCTGCGGAAGCCGGCCGAGCTCCGCCGCGGGCTTGCCAACCTGCAGCGAGAACCAGCGGACGCCCTGAGCGCCGAAGAGCGGCGCCAGGCGCTCGGCCGCGATGGCGCGCCGCGCATTGTGCAGATACTTGAGCGCCCCCGACCAGACGAGACCCACCTTCAGCTCGCCGTTGCCGGCGAGCCGCTCGCGCCACCGCTCGGTAACCCGAGGATCGATCGAGAGATAAGGCACCCCGGCAGGCATGGTCTCCAGCGTCGTGCCGAACAGGCGCGGCAGGCTCATCAGCGGACACCAAAGATCGGGCCGCGGCCGCGGCGCCTCGAGGGCGACGACCTCGGCGCCCGGCACCAGTCGCTGCGCCAGCGCGACCAGCGGCCGATGCACGGCGAGCGCGAGCTTCCCGCCGCGCGCGCCGACCGCGGGCAGGTAGCGCAGGAACTGGATCGCGTCCCCATGTCCCTCCTCGGCCATGACGAGCAGGGTCTTGCCCGCGAAGCTCTCGCCCTGCCATTCCGGCGCAGGCGCGCGCTCATGCTCTCGTCCCGGACGGCGGCGCCGCCATTCGAATTCTCGCCAGCCATTCTCGAAGTCGCCGCTGAGGAGCAAGGTCATGGCGAGGTTGTTGTGCGCATCGACGTAGTCGGGCTTGAGAGCGATGGCGCGCCGGTACGACGCCAGCGCCTCTGCCGGCGCCCCCAGCGCCAGGACGGCGTTTCCGAGATTGCTATGAGCCTCGGCCCAGTTGGGCCGCAGCTCGATGGCGCGCCGATAGCACTCAGTCGCCTGGTCGTACTCCTCGCGATCGTAATGGGCGATTCCCAGGTTGTTGAGGGCATGGACATTGCGGGGCTCCAACGCCAGCGCGAGTCCGGCCTCGGAGATCGCGTCATCGAGCCGTCCCGCTTGGCGACACATCTCGCCGAGGTTGGCGCGGTAAAGCGCCACCCCGCCGTTCGCCGCGACCGCGCGTCTCAGCGCATCGATCGCCTCCGGCAGATCGCCCCTTTGGTGCAGCACGACGCCCAGGAGATGGAGCGCGGGCGCGTGCGCGGGATGCGCCTGCAGCACCTGCCGGCACAACCCCTCCGCACCCAGCAAATCGCCGCTGACGCGGCGCTGCTCCGCCAGCGCCACCGCCTCCTCGAGCGATATCCACCGTTGCTCCGTCATCACCCGAATCCCGCCACCGGCGCGCACAGTGTGACAGCGCCCCCGCGAAGTGCTAGCCTGAATTGTTATTCTGGAACATCGCTTTCGAGGATGGTTGCCCATGCGGCGGTGGTTCGTGCTCAAAGGTTTGTTGCTGACCGGCTCGGCGCTGGCGGTCGGCTCGGCGAGTGGAGGGACGGCTTTGGCTTGCAATCCGTCTGTGATCGTCAGCGGCCCTGGATCCTCGGGCGGCATCAGTAACAACGGCGACATCGACTGCGTCGTGGTCAAGGACCACGCCGTGGTGAACGGCGACGTCACGAACGAGCCCGGCGGGACCATCGGGGCCACGGGATCGCCTCAGCAGACGGGCATTGCCGTGCACGACGCCACGATCAACGGGGCGATCGTCAACCGCGGCGTGATCAGCACGACCGGACCCGCGATCAGTGTCACGGGAAAATCCGCGGTGACCGGCGGCATCCAGAACGACGGCGATGCCACGGTCAATGGCGGCAGCGCCGCCGGCAACGCGCGGGGCATTTCAGTCACGGGCGCGTCCATGACCGGCGGCATCACCAACACCGGCACCATCATCGTGACCAGCGGAAAGGGACGCGCCGTCGGCATCGGCGTCGGCGGGTCTTCGCCAAGCGCCACGCCACCCCAGGAGCCCCAGCAATAGCGATCGCGTCACGCACTCGCTGCCGAGGTCGCGGCTCGAGGCCTCTCACGTTGCCCGGGGCGTGTGCGTGACCCAGCATCGGGCTTCCGGCCCCGCCGTGGCGCAGATGATGCCCGCCGAGGCCTTTCGGCAAGCCGTCTCCCTGCACCAGCTCGGTCGATTGCATGAAGCCGAGCAACTCTACAGGGCGTTGCTCGCGAGCGTTCCGGAGCACGCCGACGCGCAGAACAACCTGGGCCACCTGCTCGAGACGCTCAACCGGCCCGAGGAAGCGGTTCGCCATTACGCGAAAGCAATCGAGATCAGGCCGGATTTTCCGGAGGCGTTCCTCAACCTCGGCAACGCACTGCAAGCGCTCGGCCGCCATGACGAGGCGATCGCCCGCTACGCGAGCGCGCTCAGGCTCAAACCGAATTTTCCCGAGGCATTGCTCAACATCGGCAATGCGCTGCAGGCGCTCGAGCGCAATGCGGAAGCGGTGGCGCCGTACGAGAGAGCAATCGCGCTCAGGCCCGACTTCGCCGAAGGGCATTACCATCTTGCCTGCGCGCTCGAGAAACTCGACCGTCGCGACGACGCCATCTCGCATTATGAGAGAGCGATCGCGGTCAAACCGGACTATCCGCAACCCCACAACAATCTCGGCAACGTCCTGCGGGCGCTCAACCGATACGAGGACGCGATCGCTCATTTCGAGCAGGCCTGCGCCATCAAGCCCGATTTCGCCCAGGCGCAATGGAACGAGGCGGCGGCGCGCCTCACCATCGGAGACTTCAAGACCGGCTGGCAGAAGTACGAATGGCGAAGAGTGCTGGGCGTGATCAAGCCGCGGGGACCGCAGCCCCTGTGGCTCGGCGGCGGCGATCTCCGCGGCCGCGGCATCCTGCTCTACGCGGAGCAGGGCCTCGGCGATACCCTGCAATTCGCCCGCTATGCGCCGCTCGTCGCGCGGCAGGGCGCGCGCGTCGTGCTGGAAGTGCAGCCCGAGCTGAAATCGCTGCTGACGAGCCTGCCGGGTGTCGCCACGGTTTGCGCCCGGGGAGAGACGCTCCCGCCGGTCGATTGGCAGACCCCGCTCCTGAGCCTGCCCCACGCGCTCGGAACCACTCTCGAGTCGATTCCGGCCGAGATTCCCTACCTCTTTCCCGCCCGGGAAAAGCTCGCTCAATGGCGCTCCGCAATCGACGCCCGCGGAGTGCCGACGATCGGGGTCAAATGGCGCGCGAACGAGACGACGGGATCGAACAAGTCCATTCCGCTGGAGCTGATCCGCCCGCTCCTGCTCATGCCCGGCCTTCGCTTCGTCGCGCTCGAGCGCGAGGTGCTCGACAGCGACGCCCGCGTGCTCCGGGAGCTCGGCGACGTTTTCGTACCGGGTGATCGACTGCGGGATTTCTCCGATACGGCCGCGATCGTCGCCATGCTCGACCTCGTGATCTCCGTGGATACCTCCGTGGCTCACCTCGCGGGCGCCTTGGGGAAGCCGCTCTGGCTGCCTTTGCAGTTCGGGGCCGATTTCCGCTGGCTGCACGGTCGGGCGGACAGCCCCTGGTATCCATCGGCGCGGCTCTTTCGCCAGTCCTCGATCGGGAATTGGGCGGGTGTCGTGGCAGAGCTGACGGAAGGACTACGGCGCGTGGCGCGACAGGCCGATCCCGTCTCGCCCGCGCACCTCGCCTCGGCACCGTAGGTCCGGCTCATGCGTCTCAGGTTCGTGACGGGCGCGAATAGCGCGTTCTTCCCCACTCTGATGGTGTTGCTGCAGTCCTTCGCCGAGCAGATCGGCAGCCGCTTGCCCTATGTGTGCGACTATGGCCTTGCGCCGGCACAGCGGGAATTCCTGCGCCGCCGCGGCCTGCTGCTCGAGCGCTCGCCGGCGCTCGGACCACCCATGTCGCCTCTGCGGGAGAAAGCGATCCTGCACGACTATTTTCGGCACAGTGGGCTCGAGGCGACGGACGCCGATGCCGTCGTTTGGCTCGATGGCGACCTCACGATCGTGGGCTGCTCGCTTGCCGAGATCGAAGCGGTGACAGCGGAGATGGCCAGAAGAGATGTCGAGATCGCCGCGTGTCCACAAGGCACGATCGCGGAGCTGGTGGCAGCCTTGCGCCGCCATGGCTCGGCCGGGGCGCCCTTCGAGCGCGGCCTCGCCGAGAGCGCAATCGATACCGCGAAGCCTTACTATTCCACCGGTATTTTCGTGTGCCGCTCGCCGAGTTTTCTCGAGCGCTGGTCGGAGACCAGCCGCGGCGCGGCGGATCAACCCGTGCTCGACCAGAACATGTTCAACATCGTCGTGCATCGCGGCACGCGCGCGGTGCTCGCGCTCGATATCGATATCTGGCAGACCCAGGGCGACGCCATCGATCGCCTGCAAGTCGGGCCGCAGGCCGCGCGCGCAGGCAGCCCGGTGCTTCTCGACGGGCGGCCGGTCAAGGTCCTGCACGCGACATCGAGCACGATCCGTCAGCTTTTCATTGGGGCGGCATCGTTCAGGGTGAGCGATCTGGTGTTGGAGGGCGCCTTCAAGCTGCTGCGACCTCAGCCCTTGCTGGAACTGCAGCTCGGGCTGCTCGGCCGGTTCTTGATCGCGCACCGGGCGGAGCTCCTCGAGCTCGAGCTCTGCCAGCCCGCGGCGACGGCGATCGCCGGCTATTCGTTTAAGAACTTGCCTCAGCTGCCCGCTGACGCTGCGCCGGCTGCGAAAACCTGAGCGCGAGACGCGGGACAGGCACATTTTAGGGAAATGGGACTTGCTACAATGCCGAGAATGGACTTTAAGCCCTGAAGGGTGTGCTCGATCCGGCGGCCGGGGGTGCGAGCACATGGGGTCGCGCGTCCGACTGTCGCCGGGGCGGAGACCGCCCGTTCCTCGTACCGTGTTCGCGAAAACATGCGCTTCGTTTATCTCGACCCCGTTCTGACAGACGACCTGGGATACCGCGCGATCACTTGTCGCCTCGTGCGCGAGGAATTGCGCCGCCTCGCCATTCCGGCGCGATTCTTCGCCGGCGCCGATGCGGCCCGAGAGCTGCGCGAAGACTGCGGCGTCCTGCCGCTGTTTCGGAAAACTCCACCCGACCCGGATGCGCTCATCGGATGGCTCGTGAGCTTCGATGCCGCTGCGAAGCTGGCGGTCGAGGACATGAGTCGGATCCACGGCCTCGCGTCCGACGACCTCGTCTATCTGAACCACGCCGATCCCGCATGGCTCATGGCGATCATCATCTGGGCCGCGAACCTCGGGCCAGGCCAATTGCCGATCATGATCGTGGACATCGGCTCCGATCCCGGGCTCGAGCGTTTGGTCGGCGACAGGCGTCTCGGGCTGCGGGATCCGCGCAAGGATCCGCGTGCCATCCTTTACCGCTACGCCACCACCCGGATGCCCAGTACGGTCGCGCGCCGGATGCGCTTGGCGACCTACGCCCCCGAGACCTCCAAGGCGTTCGGCGTGCTGCTGGGCCGCAAGGTCGAAACCCTACCGATGGTGTTTCGCGCGACGGCCGGTCGCCGCCGGCGCGCGGGCGAGCGACCGGTGGCGGTGTCTATCTTCTCGGACGAAGCCGCAGACGCAAACGACCCGGCGCCGCGGGTCGCGGCAAGCCTGCTGCGCGCGCGCTCGGATATCCGCCTGGAGACGTACACCGCCGCCTCGGCCCCGAGCCATCACGATGTGCTGGAGCGGTCGGATCTCGTCGTGTTGGCCTATGATCCGTCCGATCATGCGTTCTCCTATTCGAGCATGGCGGCCGAGGCGATCGCAAACGCCATTCCGCTGGTGGTACCCGAGGGCACGCCATTGGCGAGTTTGCTCCGGGAGTTCGACGGACCAGGATCGACTTTCGCCGCTTTCACGGCCGACTCCATCTCCGCGGCCGCCCACAGCGTGCTCGACCGCTTCGACTCCTGTGCGTCTGCGGCCTATGCCGCCTCCGAGCGTTGGACGCAGACGCATGGACCGGGACGAACGGTACGGGCATTGCTCGATCTGGCGGAAGCGATGACCGAAGCCGACATCGCGGGACGATAACGCCGTGCGTTTCCTATACCTCGATAGCGGTTTGGTGAACGAGCTCGGCCATCACGCAAATTTCTGCCGGGCGATCACCCAGGAGTTTCGAAACAAGGGGATACCCACGATTGTCTTCGCGCATGAGAAGGTGACGCAAAGACTGCATGACAATCTCAAAGCTAGGCCCCACTTCCGCGTATACAGCTACGATATCAATGACAACGACCGCGTCATCGCCTGGCTCAACAGCTTCGAGACCGGATCTCGAACGACGCTGGAGGATTTGCAGCGCATCCACGGGTTGGAGCCCACCGACATCGTCTACATGAACTGGGCCTGGCCCACGCCATTGATGGCGCTCATCCAATGGGCCAACGGAATTCCGCCGAGCCGGCTACCGACGATAATCGCAGAAGTGGGTGCGGATCCCGGGCTCGAGCCGATGGATCTTGAGTTACGGCCGATCCGGCTAATGCCGCGAGATCCGCGCGCCGACTCTCGCGCGATCCTTTACCGCTACGCCGCACGGCAGATTTCACCCGGCTCGGCGCGCCGATTGCATCTCGTCACCTTCGATCGTGTCACCTCGTCGGCGTTTCAGGCGCTGCTCGATTTTCCCGTGACGACGCTGCCGATGCCGTACGCCGCGTCGACGAGCCGGCGCAGTCGCGCGGGGGCAAACCCGATCACGATTTCGGTGCTCGGTCACCAGAGACCGGAGAAGGGCTTCGAACTGATGCCGGAGATCGCGACCACGCTGCTGCGCGAGCACGCGCAGATCCGGATCCTCGCCCACAATGCCAAGCCAACCCAGATGTCGGCGGCACAGAAGGCGATGCGGCAGCTGGCCGCGAGCAACGGCCGGCTCATGCTCGAGGAAGCGGTGGCTGGACCAGCACTCTGGGCGAGCCTGCTCGAGCGCTCCGACCTGGTGGTGTGCCCCTATCACCCGGCCGTATACGCGTTCTCGCACTCCAGCGTCGCCTGCGAGAGCCTGGCCAACGCCATTCCACTCGTGGTTCCCGCGCGCACGGCGCTCGCGAGCCAGCTCGAGGATTTCGGCTCGGCCGGCGCGACCTTCGAGGCATTCACCGCGCAATCGGTGACCGCGGCCATCACGCGTGTGCTGAATGACTTCGATCGATACGCCGAGGTCGCGTACGAGGCTGCCGCACAGTGGGCGAAGACCATGGGACCGGAAAGAGTGCTGGAGGGGCTTCTTGCATTGGCCGGCGCCGGACCACCCTAGCCGAACGCGGCTGCGGCGCCGTCGGCACCATCGAGCAATGGGAAGATCGCAACGGTGCGCCATTGGTGACTTTTGCATCACCGCCGGGCATTTTGAGCGAGACGGACCATCCTTATCACATTTGAGTGCATAATTTGGCACCTCTCGCAATCGTCTCGGCAGCCGACAGCAACTACTTCTCATTGCTGCAGGAGCTGATCGCCTCGATCCGAAACAAGCTGCAAGGACGCGCGGTTCCTCTCTACGTGTTGGACGCGGGACTGGCGCCATCGGAAAAAGCGTGGCTCGCGCAGCAACAAGCCGCCGTCGTGGCGATCCCTTGGCCCTACGACCTCAACGTCCCGGGTCCCCAACGCGCGCTGGCGATGCGCTGCCAGATTCCGACGTTAATACCCGGGCACCATATCTATCTCTGGCTCGACGGCGATACGTGGGTCCAGGATTGGGTGGCGGTCGATATCTACCGCCGCGCAGCCGAGGAGCGGCATTTCTGCACGACCGCCGAGCTCGATCGCTCCTACGAGCTTGCCGATCTTCTTTCATGGACCGCCGGCACGTCCCGGAGGCTCTACGGCGCGGGTCTTGCCCGGCGCTTGGCTACCAAGCCGCTGCTCAATGCCGGCGTATTCGCGGGCAGGGCCGATGCGCCTCATTGGATGGCATGGCGGCGGCGGGTCGAGGACGTGCTCGGCGTCACGGCTGCCGACTTTTTCCTCGACCAGACCGCCCTGAACCTCGTCGCCTATGTCGATTGCCTCGACATCGCGGTGCTGCCGCCGCACTTCAACTGGATCTGCCACCGGGCGCTGCCGCGCACCAGTGCCGACGGTACGATCCTGCTCGACCCGCAGCCGCCTTACCAGCCGCTCGGCATCGTGCATTTGACCCACGGCACCAAGAAGCAAGAGTTCGCGCTGCGCACCATGGGCGGCGGCGTCGTCACCCGGTCGCTCCGCTACTCCGCAAAACCTGTGAGCACGGTTGACCCCGCGAATCCCACCGCGGTCGAGGTAAGCCTCGCGCTCGGGGACGCCGCCACCTTCTGGGCGCACCGGGCGGCGGAGCGGCTTCGGCTGGCGGTGGAGGCCGATCCGCGGAGCGTCCGCGCGCTGGACTCCTTGGGCCGCGTGTCGAATCAGGATGGCGACTACGGTCAGGCGGCTCGCGCCTTCCACCGAGCGACTGCGCTTCAACCGGACGACGGCGAGCTGCACGCTCAATTGGGCGTCATCTATTTTAAGCAAGGTCGGTGCGATGACGCCGCCGCCGCGTTTCGCCGCGCGCTCGAGATCTCTCCGGGCTCCGCGGAAATCGAGCAGTACCTAAAGTCGGCGACCGAGGCTCGGGAAATGCCAGCCGGAGATTATGTCTCGCCAGGACTCCTGCGCGTGCGGGCCGACGGGCATTTCCCGAACATGACGCTCGGTGATCCCAAGGGACATCCTTGGCCCTATCTCCGGCAGGGATCGCCGCACAATTGGTATATCGATCGAAGGAACCGCAATATCGGCTTCGTCAGCCGCGACGAAGCCCATATCCTCTTCAACACCGCACTGAAGTTCGAGGGTATGCCGGCGCTGGAGATCGGCTGCTTCCTCGGCTTTTCGACCTGCCATCTGGCGCTGGGCGGCGTCCGGCTCGACGTCGTCGATCCCGCTCTGCGGGATGCCAACGTCATGACCTCCGTCGGACAATCGTTGACATCCGCGGGTGTCATGGACGCGTGCCGACTGATACCCGAGCCCAGCCCTGCCGCCGTCGAGCGGCTCGCAGACCGCGAGGGACGCCGATGGTCCCTCGCCTTCATCGACGGTGACCACGAGGGCGAGGCGCCGCGGCGCGACGCCGAGGTCTGCGCGCACTTTCTCACTCCGGACGCCCTCGTGCTGTTCCACGATCTCCTCTCGCCGCATGTGGCGGCGGGCCTGCATTTCTTCCGTGAGCGCGGTTGGAAAACCCGGATCTACCGGACCAGCCAGATCATGGGCGTCGCCTGGCGCGGCAAGATCGAGCCGATCACGCATATTCCCGACCCCGCCTTGTCGCCCGACCTTCCGCCGCACCTTGCAGAATGGCGAACAGGCGACGCCTGAGGCGTGACGCCTCAACCCAGACGTTGCCAGCGTCATGGCGACCGGGCCGCACGGACCTCCAGGCCGATAGATCGCGGATCGCATATGGACTTGCGGTCCTGGAGCGGGCTGAATGCGGCGATGGCGATCGATCGGCTTTGCCTGCCTGGGCCCGCCGGAACGGCCCGGGCGGGGGTTGCGGCTTGGGCATCGCGTAAGGACCTCGCGTATGGGCCTCGCGGCGACGAGTATACGCCTGCCCGGGGCGTGCCGCCCGCTCCCTGATCGCACGGGCGTACTGTGAGAATCCCTCTCGCTGCACCGACGCCTTATGGGCGGCAGCTACTCACAGTCATGGAGCAGCTAGAGGGGTCTCAATGGTGGTCGCCCGAGCTCTTGCAGCGATATCAATTCGCTCTGCTCGAGCGACTGCTTGCACACGCTCACGAGACCGTGCCGTTCTATCGGACACGGCTCGCGGCTCTTGGCTATCGCGCAGGCCAATCGATCACGCCGGAGTTTTGGCGGCAGCTTCCCATACTCAAGCGCAGTGACGTCCAGGATCAGGGAGATGCGCTCAAGAGCACGAGCGTTCCGGCCGAGCATGGCGACGCCTTCAAAGTCAACACCTCGGGATCGACGGCGACGCCCCTCTCCGTCTGGCGAACAGATCTGCACGCGCTGATATTGCAGGCGATCGTGTTGCGCAGAGTGATCTGGCAGGGCTGTGATTTCCGGCTCAAGTTCGGTACGGTCATGTGGGACCGGGAAGATGCCTCGTTTGCGCCCGCAGGCGGGCATCACCCTAACTGGGGGTCGCCAGCGGCCCTGGCGTACCAGACCGGACCGGCGGTCGTGATCGACAACCGGTCGAGCACCGCCGAAATCGCGGACTGGTTGCTGCGCGAGCAGCCGGATTATCTGAGAATTGTCCCCACGCTGCTGAAGGATCTGCGCTTTCACTGCAGGGACCAGGGTCTTGCAACGCCGCACAACCTCAAGGCCATCATGTGCGGTTCGGAGGTGGTCAGCCCCGATCTGCGTGAGCTTGTCCGGCGCACCTTTAGGCTGGAGCTCTTCGGCTCGTACGGCGCGCGCGAGATCGGCACCATCGCGCTGCAATGCCCGGACCACCCGCACTACCATGTCCAGGCGGAAGCGACGCTGCTCGAGGTTCTCGATGAGAGCGGCAACCCCTGTGCGCCCGGAGAGACAGGTACCGTCATCCTCACCTCGCTCCATGGCTACGCATCGCCGTTGATTCGCTACGAGATCGGCGACCGCGCGGTGGTGGGGTCTCCGTGCCCGTGCGGGCGCCCTCACCCGGTGCTGCAACAAGTGGTGGGCCGGACGCGCGACCGCGTCGTCCTGCCCTCGGGAAAGCGCCGCTATTGCTACTTCGGCAGTCTCGCCTTCTGGGAATTCAGAGATCTGCGGCAGTTCCAGGTCATCCAACGGAGCTTCTTCGACCTCGAGGTCAGGCTGGTGGCGCGGCACCGGCTGACGCCGGACGTCGAGGCCGAGGTCGCACGGCGGATCAAGATCGTGACCGGTGAGCACTTCTCGGTCCGGTTCACGTATCACGACTCGATTCCACTCCCCCCCGGCGGCAAGTTCCAAGACCTCGTGTGCGAGGTGGATCCGGCGGACGCGCCGGAATCCGTGGGTGCAGCGCCATGAGCAAGCGGAGGATGCAATGAGGTCATTGTTGGGTACGCTGGCGCTCGCGGCGCTGACGGCGCTGGGCGCGGTGGATGCCGCCGCCGGCACGGTCGACGACATCCGCCAGCGCGGGGTCCTGCGCTGCGGCATCAGGGTCGACGCGCCGGGTTTTGCGTTTACCGACGACAAGGGTGTCGCGCGCGGGTTCGATGTCGAGTTTTGCCACGCGCTGGCGGCGGCCGTCCTGGGCGATCCCGCGAAGATCGAGACGCAGCCGCTGCTCGTCCGGGACGCCATTGTCCAGCTGCGCAACGGCGCCGTCGACGTCCTGACCCATGGCCTCACGTGGAACTATTCGCGCGACAACGGCGGCGGCGTCACGTTCGTCGGGGTTTGGTTTTATGACGGCCAAGGTTTCATGGTTCGCCGGAGCTCGGGCATCACCAGCGCAACGCAACTGAACGGCGCTTCGATCTGCATCATCGAGGGATCGTCGGGCGAGCTCACCATCGGGGACTATTTTCGAGCCCACAACATGCAGTACCAGGTCGTCGTTTTCGCCGATGTCGCGGAGTCGCGCCGCGCCTACGACGAGGGCCGCTGCGATGCGTGGTCGAGCGACAAAGGAAACCTTGCCGCTCGCGGATTGGCGTTGAGAAAGCGCGAAGATCACGTGATCCTGCCCGAGATGATCATGCGCGACCCACTCGGCCCGGTCGTGCGCAAAGACGACGCGCAATGGTTCGATATCGTGCGTTGGACGCGTTACGCGCTGATCGAGGCGGAGGATCTCGGGATCACCCAGGCCAATATCGAAGACATGCGGCGCAGCTCGGGAAATCCCGAGGTACAGCGGCTGCTGGGCGTGACCGACGAATTGGGCGCGAAGAACAACCTCTCGAAGGACTGGGCCTATAACACCATCAAGGCCGTTGGCAACTACGGAGAAATCTACGACCGCTATCTCGGTCCCAGCACCAAGCTCGATCTCGACCGCGGCCCCAATCGCCTCTGGAAGGACGGCGGCCTTCTCTATGCACCGCCATTCCGGTGAGGCAGGCTATCAGAATTCCTCCGGCACCATCGCGATGGCGCCGCACGGGCATTCCTGCGCGCAGACCCCGCAGCCCTTGCAGTAGTCGTAGTTGAAGCGGAAGCGCTCGCCGGCGCCAAGCTTGATCACGGCGTTGTCGGGACACACACCGTAGCAGTTGTCGCACTCGAAGCAGTTGCCGCAGGAGAGGCAGCGCCGCGCCTCGTAAAGCGCGTTCGTCTCGTCGAGACCGTGCTGCACCTCCTCGAAGGTGCTCGTGCGGCGCGCGAGCTCCAGCACCGGCCGTATCGTCTTGGGCGCGTCGGCGTAATACCACGCATTGAGCTTGTCGAAGCTCGCGAGCTCGTAGCGCTCGGCCGGGGCGTAGGCGGCGCCGCGGAGCCACGCATCGATGTGGCGCGCCGCCTTCTTGCCGTGCCCTACGCCGACGGTGACGGTGCGCTCGGAGGGCACCATGTCGCCGCCCGCGAAGATGCCGGCATAGCCGGTCATCATGTTGGGGCCGACCTTGACCACGCCGTTCGCGATCTCGAGCCCGGGCACGCCCTCGAGCAGCGAGAGGTCGACATCCTGGCCGAGGGCCAGGACCAGCGAGTCCGCCTCGAGCGTCTCGAACTCGCCGGTGGGCTGCGGGAAGCCCGAGGCGTCGAGCACCATCTTCTCGACCGTGATCGTGCCCTCGTCCATGCGCTTGATGGTCGAGAGCCACTTCATCAGGACGCCTTCCTCCAGCGCTTCCTCGACCTCGAAATCGTGGGCGGGCATGCGCTCGCGCGTACGGCGATAGACGATGAGCGCCTCGGTGGCGCCGAGCCGCTTGGCGGTGCGCGCGACGTCGAGCGCGGTGTTGCCGCCGCCGTAGACGACCACGCGTCGGCCGAGCAGCGGCTTTTCCTCGCCTTCCATGGAGCGCAGCACCTGCACCGCATCGAGGATCTTCGCGGCCGCGCCGGCCGGGATATAGGCCCGCTTGGCGATATGGGCGCCCACGGCCAGGAACGCCGCGTCGAAGCCGCCGGCCTTCACGGCCTCGAGAATGTTGTCGACCTTCGCGTTGAGCCGGAGCTCGACGCCGAGATCGAGAATGCGAGCGACTTCCGCGTCCAGTACCTCGCGCGGCAAGCGGTACTTGGGAATGCCGAAGCGCATCATGCCGCCGGCCGCGGGGCCGGCGTCGTGAATCGCGACCCGATGCCCCATGCGCCGCAAATGATAGGCCGCCGAAAGGCCGGAGGGTCCCGCGCCCACCACCAGCACGCGCTTTCCGCTCTCGGTTTCGGGAGGCGCGAAGCGCCAGCCGCGCTTGATCGCCTCATCGCCCAGGAATCGCTCGACCGAGTTGATACCGACGGCGGCATCGAGCTGGCCGCGATTGCAGGCTGTCTCGCAGGGGTGATAGCAGACGCGCCCCATGACCGCCGGGAGCGGATTGTCCTTCGAGAGCTCGCGCCACGCGGTCTCGTAGTCGCCGGACTCCGCGTGGAACAGCCAGCCTTGAATATTCTCGCCGGCGGGACAGGCGTGATTGCAGGGCGGCAGCCGATCCAGATAAACGGGGCGCGATGTGCGCCAGGAGCCGGTCTGGTTGACGAGGCTGGAGCCGACGTCGAGCGTGATGGCGAACGGGTGCTCCATCAGGCCTCTCCCTCGGGCTCGAGGAGGCGGTACTCGGCGATGTTGTGGTCGGCAAACTCCTGGAGCCGCGCGATGCGAGGATCACCCTCGGCCTTGAACAGATGCGCGAACCGCCTCTGCGGCTTGAGATACTCGCTTACGGGAACGCGGCGCCGGATCTTGCGGCTGCCGGTGACGGCGCCGTACTCGGCTTCGAACACCGGAAACAGGCCGCATTCCACCGCGAGCCGTGCCAGCCGGATGGTGTCGTGGGAGGCGGAGCCCCAGCCGAGCGGACACGGCACGTGGATGTGAATATAGCGAGCGCCGTGAATGCCCATGGCCTTCACCACCTTGCGCTCGAGATCGTGGAGGTCGGCGACGGTCGCGGTCGCGACGTAGGGAATGCCGTGGGCGACGGCGATCTTCGGCACGCTCTTTCCCGTGCCGAACACGTTGCCGGGCTCCGGACCGAGGGCGGGCGTGGTCGCCGTACGCGCGGTCGGCGGCGTCGCCGAGGAGCGCTGTACGCCGGTGTTCATGTAGCCTTCGTTGTCGTAGCAGATGTAGAGCACGTCGTCGTTCCGCTCGAACATGCCGGAGAGGCAGCCGAAGCCGATGTCCGTGGTGCCGCCGTCACCGCCCTGCGCAATGGTGCGCACCTCGCCGCGGCCCTTGACGCGCATCGCCGCCGCCACGCCGGTCGCGACCGCAGCGGCGTTGC
This sequence comes from Allostellaceae bacterium, assembly GCA_035604335.1. Classification (GTDB taxonomy): domain Bacteria; phylum Pseudomonadota; class Alphaproteobacteria; order ATCC43930; family CGMCC-115725; genus DASZHJ01. The sequence goes on from DATNIT010000044.1 coordinate 29,211, forward strand.
CGAACAGCGAATGCAGCCACGGAACCTGCCACGACGTCTCGGGATAGGGCGTCGTGAAGACCTCGAGGCAGCCGGTGGCGTTGACGGCGATGAGATTGCCGCCGGTCGCGCGCATGGCCGCATCGATGGCATAGCGCGCGCCCAGCGCCTCGCCGCAGCCCTGGCACGCGCGATGCCCGCAGGTCAGCGCGTTGGAGCGGTCGATCGAGGCCTGGACCGCGCGCTCCGCCTCGGAGACGAGGCGATTGCCGACCGTGAAGGTGCCCTTCTGATAGAACTTGAGTTTCTGGGTCGGCCCGACCGCGGCTCGCTCGCTCATCGAGATATCTCCCTCAGTCCGCCGCGGTGTGCCGAGCCTGCTGGCTCAGGTGGCGCAAGATGTTCTCGGCAGTCGGCCCGGAGCGCCGGACCTTGCGCACGCGGTGCAGCTCCTTTGCGATGATGTCGTGGTTGAGGTCGAGGAAATGCGCGCCCTCCCAGGGCTGCACCCAGGCCTGGCGGAACACCCGCTCGAGCGAGGGCCGCGTGATCGCCCGGCCGCCCAGTCCCGCCACCACCGAATGGACCCGGGGCGCCGCGGTGTTGCGCAGCGCAAGGCCGACGTTGTTGGCGAGCTGGCCGCCCATGCCGACCGCGAAGCTCTTCTCCACCACCACGACATGCTTGGCGCGGATCAGCACGTCGCGCAGCGCCTCGGTCGGAAACGGCCGGAACGACACCAGCGTGACGAGCCCGACCGGCAGGCCATCCGCGCGCATGGCGTCGACCGTGTCCTTGATCGTGCCGTTGACCGAGCCCATCGCGACGATCAACATCTCCGCGTCTTCGGTCCGGTAGGTGCGCAGCAATCCGCCGGAGTTGCGGCCGAAGCGGGCCTCGAACTCGGCAGCGAGATCAGGGATGAGGCGCAGCGCCAGCGTCTGCTTGTAATGCTGGAGGTAGCGCACCTCGGTGAAGGCGTCGGGCCCGACCATGGCGCCGATCGAGACCGGTTGGCGCGGGTCGAGCACTTGCACAGGCTCATAGGGCGGCAGGAACGCGTCGACGTCGGCCGGGTCGGGAATGTCCACGCACTCGACCGCATGCGTGAGGATAAAACCGTCCACGCACACCATCACCGGCATCGACAGCTCCTCGGCGAGCCGGAACGCCTGGATGTGGAGGTCGACGGCCTCCTGGTTCGTCTCGGCGAACAGCTGCATCCATCCGGCGTCGCACATCGACATGGCGTCGGAATGGTCGTTCCAGATATTGATGGGCGCGCCGATCGCGCGGTTGCCGAGCGTCATCACGATCGGCAGGCCGAGACCGGAGGCGTTGTAGACCGCCTCGGCCATGAACAGCAGGCCTTGGCTCGCCGTCGCCGTATAGGCCCGCGCGCCCGCCGCGGAGGCACCGATCGCCACCGACAAGGCGCCGAACTCGGACTCCACGTTGATGAATTCGCAGTTCTTCAAGTCCCCCATGCGTACCATCTCGCCGAGGCCCTCGACGATGTGGGTCTGCGGGGTGATCGGGTAGGCGCAGACCACCTCGGGCCGGCACATCGCGATCGCTTCCGCCATCGCGCGCGAGCCTTCGATTTGCTTCAGCATAGCCGCCCTCGCTCCCTCAAGCCGCCGCCGGCGTGGACGCCAGCGTCTCATAGGCGGCGGTGGCGGCGGCGACGTTCGCCTCGCCGACCTTGCCGGGAAAGGCTTCGCGGATGGCGGCCGCAACCGAGTGCAGGTTGACGATCGCAGTCAAGGCGGCGAATGCCCCGAGCAGCGCGGCGTTCGGCACCGGCCGGTTCACGTGCTTGAGGGCGAGCTCGCTCGCGGGCACGGCGCGCGCGTGCCCTGCCGGGAGCTTGGCCGCAATGCCGGCGAGGCCGAGCTCGGCGAGGCTCTTGTTGGTGTTGACCAGCAGGTAGCCATCGGGCCTGAGGCCCTGGAACACGTCGATTGCCTTGAAGAGCGTGGGGTCCTGGACGATCAGCGCGTCCGGCTCGAGGATCGGCTCGCGCAGCCGGATCTCGTGGTCGTCGATGCGGCAGAACGAAACGACGGGCGCCCCCATGCGCTCGGAGCCGAAGCTCGGAAAGGCCTGCGCGTGCTCGCCTTCGAGGAAGGCTGAGACCGCGAGCATCTCCGCCGCCGTGACGACTCCCTGGCCGCCCCGGCCGTGAATCCGTATCTGAAACATCGCCTCCCTTTGCACACCGCCAAAATCGCGGTGCTAGCCGGCGCGGACTGCCGCACAAATTGCAGGTTAATGGGGCACAGGAAACGCGCATTGATCCACGTCAAGCCACCGGACCAGTCCTATAGAGGCGCAATGCCCGGAAATCTTGATCTCTAGCGACGATAACGAGGGTGGCTCAGGCGCCCGCTCGGGCGCGGCGGTGCGCTGGGAAAGTGCGGATTTCGCGGCTTCGCGAGTTCCCCTATGATCATCTCAAGCGATCCATCGGCAGAGAATTTTCGCCCATGACCTCGACAGCGGAACTCTCGGGACAAATGGCCCTCGTAACAGGCGCCGGACGCGGGCTCGGCCGCGCCATCGCCACACGGCTCGCTCAAGCCGGGGCCGGCGTTCACATGGTGGATCGCGACAGGGGCGCGGTCGAGGCGGCGGCGGCGGTGATCGCCGGACAGGGTCTGACCGCCTTCCCCCATGAAGCCGACGTCACCGACGAGGAGTCGCTCTCGCGGTTGCGGGCCGCGGTGACGCGCACGGCGGAGCGGCTGGATATCCTCGTCAACAACGCCGGCGGCTGGCGCCACGCCCGCTATAACGAGATTACCGTCGAGGATTGGCGCTGGACCTTCGACACGAACGTGCTGAGCGTGCTGCTCTGCTCGCGCCGCTTCGCCGATCTGATGATCGCGCGCCGTTACGGCCGCATCGTCAATATCGCATCGGTCGACGCTCATACGGCAAAGCCGACGCTGCCCCATTATGCCGCCGCCAAGGCGGCGGTGGTGAGCCTCACCAAGTCGCTCGCCGAGGAGCTCGCGCCCCATCAGGTGCTCGTGAATGCGGTAAGCCCGGGCGGGATCGCCACCGAGGCGGCAAAGGCCCAGAGCTGGCTCGCCCAGAGCATCCCCAAGATTCCGGTGCGCCGAGCCGCCGAGCCCGAGGACATCGCCGAGGTCGTGGCGTTCCTCGCCTCGCCGCGCAACCGGTTCATCGTGGGCGAAACGGTGATCGCCAGCGGCGGCGCCCTGATGGCGTGACGACACCGGGCGCGCGCCCCTTCTCGATCGGGAGACGGTCATGCAATTGGGTCTCTTCAACCTGATGACGCAGCGCGAGCGCGGCCAGTCGCCGCGTCAGATCTATGCCGACATGATCGAGCACGTGAAGCTTGCCGAGGACATGGGCTTCGACACCGCGTGGTTCGCCGAGCATCACTTCTCGAACTACTGCCTCTGCCCCTCGCCGCTGGCGATGGCGATCTACACCGCGCCGCAGACGAAGCGCATCCGGCTCGGGCCCGCGGTGATCGTGGCGCCCCTCTACCACCCCCTCCGAATGCTTGAGGAGATTTCGCTGCTGGACACCCTAAGCGGCGGTCGCCTGGTGCTGGGCCTCGGCAGCGGCTATCAGCAATACGAGTTCCACAAGTTCGGCGTCGACCTCAAGGCCGGCCGCGACATCCTGCTGGAGACGCTCGATATCCTCGAGGCTTTCTTCGCCGGCGGACCGCTCCGCTACGCGGGCAAGCACCTCGGCATTCCGGAGACCCATTTCAGCTTCCGCACGCTCCAAGCACGCCCGGACATCTATATCGCCGGCCTCCTGAGCGATCCCGTGACCCAGGAGCGTATTGCGCGTGCGGGCTATGTCCCGTTCTTCACCACGGGTTGGAGCAGCCTCGAGGAGATCGCGAAGCTGCGCGACACGGTCGGCCAATTCCATCGGGCCGCCGGCAAGAATCCGGCGACGATGAAGTTCGCGATTCAGCAATACATCTTCGTCACCGACGACCGCAGCGAGGCGGTCAAGGCGGCGGAAGGAGCCCGCTACATTCGCCGCATCGCCGCCGCCATGCGCGACAACTACGCGCGCCTAGACGGCGCCTTCCTCGAGGAGGTTCCCGCGCCCAGCGAGCCCCCGCTCGAGGAAATCATGGGTCGCATGATCATCGGCGACGCGGAAACCTGCGCCGAGAAGCTCGTCCGCGAGGTGGAGACATTGCGCATCAGCCATCTGAGCTGTTTCATGGGCCTTCCGGGCCTGCCGCAACGGAGCATCCTGCGCTCGATGGAAAGATTCGGCGCCGACGTGATGCCGTGGATCGAGAAGGCCGCCCGCGCGATCACCGCGTGAATTCGGAGGTGCGCGGTCGGAAGGAGGGCCCGCGGCACGCTTCCGATGTCGACGCCTGCGTCAGCCGCGCACGTGGTCCCACCAATCCAAGAAGTTGAAATAGGCGATCACGAAGGGCAGGAACCAAGGCTTGTTCCAATAGTAGGGACGACTTGGGAATGGGCGCCCGTCGAACGGCGTCTTGCCCTCGGGATTGCGCAGCACCTTGAGCCCGACCTTGTGGCCAAGATAGGTGCCCATCGGCATGCCGACGCCGCAATAACCCATGGCGTAGTGGATGCCGTCGTGGACGCCGATATGCGGCACCTCGTCGAAGGTGAAACCGGCTTGACCCTCCCAGCAATGGGTGATCTTGACGTCCTTTAGCTCCGGGAAGACCTCGGTCATGACGCCGTGCAGCGCGCGAGCCTTGCCGATCAGGCCGCCCTCCTCCCTCCCGGTGCGACCGCCCAGGATGATGCGCGTGTCATCGGGCGAGCGGCGAATCCAGTAAATGTTGATCTTGCTGTCCAAGATGGTGCGGCCGCGCGGAATCAGCCGATCCAGCGTGGCCTTGGGCAGGGGCTCGGTGGCGATCTGGAACAGCTTGATCGGCAAGATGCGGCGCTGGAACCACTTCACCTCCGGCCCCGAATAGCCACAGGTTGCAACGATCACGTCGCGGGCGCGCACCCTTCCGCGCGAAGTCGCAACGCTAAAGCGCCCGTCCTCCTCGCGAACAATGCCGGTGACTTTGGTGCGGCCGTGCACTTCCGCGCCCGAGGCAACAGCGCGATCAAGAAGCCCCAAGTGATAGAGGCCGGGATGCACCGAGCCGGTGTCGTGGAGCAGCATGCCGCCGTGGTAGCGGTCGGAACCGATCTCGCTCCGTTGCTGCTCCCTGGGCACCATCTCGAGGTTCATCTCGATGCCCGCCTCGCGCAGCTTGTCGTAGTCCTTGGATAATTTCTTGTAGTGGCTCGGCGTGTGGGCGGCGATGAAGCGGGAGCAGTAGGTGAAGTGACAACGGATCTGCTCCTGCTCGATCAGGTTGACCGTGTAGTTGTGGGCTTCGATCGCTTGGCTTGCCAAATCCTTGCCTGCCTCCTTGCCGAACTTGCCGGCGAGAGGCTCGAACTTGTGCCAGAGGGTGCGGCCGACGTACCCGGCGTTGCGCGAGGAGGCGCCATAGCCCGGATCCTCGGCATCCAGCAGGAGGACGCCGCGACCGTTGCGGGCGAGAGTGAGGGCCGCCGAGGTGCCCGTGTACCCCGAGCCGACGATCACGACGTCCGCCTCCGCGGGTAGAGGCTTCTCCGGCGTCTGCGGCCGCGGCGCAGCCTCCCACCAATAGGGATCGGTCTTGAACTCAGGTGCGAAGATATCAGTGGACATTCTACCCCCTTAATAGCGGCTGTTCAGTTTGCCTCATTCGATGTGCCAGCGATCGAATTTACTTATCGCCCGCTTGCGCATTTTTGGGAAACCAAGGAATGTCGACGATCCGCCCGATTCGGCGATCGAGGCCTCTCGAGCACAACGGACTCTGACATGGCCAGCAGAAGAAAGCCCAAGGCGGCGCGCAGACCCCGCGCTCTCGCGGGCACGAGCCGTCGTCGCGGCATCGAGCGCGGCCAGCTGCTGCAGTCGGCGGCCGAGCTCTTCGCGCAAAAAGGCTACCACGCCACCAGCCTCGACGACATCGCCGGCAGGCTGCACATCAAGAAAACGACGATCTATCACTACATTGACGCCAAAGAGGATCTTCTGATCGAGATCCACGATGCGCTCTTCACCATGCTGGAGCGCGCGCTGGTGCCGATCGCGAAATCCGCGCTGGCGCCGGACGAGCAGCTGCGCCGGATGATCCACGGCTATATCGAGACCATCACGGCCCACTCGGACATGTGCGCGGTCTATTACGCGACCACCGCCATGGTCATGCGCGCCTCGCCCGGCGTCTCGGCCCGCAGCCTGCAGACCATCGTCCGGCGCGGCCGCACGCTGGAGAAGCTCTTCGAGCGGATCATCGTCGACGGGCAGCAGCGCGGGCTGTTCCGCGCGCTCACGCCGCGCCTCGTGGTGCTGGCGCTCCTGGGCATGTGCGAGTTCGTGGCCTATTGGTTCCGCCTTGCGAATTTTCCGCCCGACAAGATCGCCGCGGAATTCGCGCTCATCCTGGAGACCGGCATCAAGAGCGACGGCAAGACCGCTCGCGGCGCGTGGCCACGGCCCGCCAACATCGCGGAGGCGCTGGAGCCCGCGGTCACCGGCGTGTCCGAGCTCCTCGAGGGCGTGTTGCGCGTGTCGAAACACTTGGTGCGAGCCGAGGAACAATTGGAACAGGGCATCGCCGAGGCGATCGCACCGCGCGGCCGCCGCGATCGAGCCGCGCCTTAGATCCTGCACGGGTGACATCGAACGGACGTGTCAATGTCCGCGCCAGAACAATGATGGCGTGCAGTTCTCTCTTTTCGGCTATTGCGTCGGCTGACCGACCCGCTGGTCGGTAAATTCGCGATGGACGCTCGCGTGACGATCGGAATATATTTTTCCGAAGCTCCGATCGAGGAGCACAGCCGCTCGACAGCCGTGGGAGGCAATGTCTTGGGGACCGACCTTGGACGCAGCCGACCGGTGCGCGTGCGAGCGGAAAACGTGTGGCACCGGTTCGCGGACTTCGTCGCGCTCCGCGGTGTATCGATCGAGATCCCCGCAGGGCAGTTCGTCACGCTCCTCGGTCCGAGCGGATCCGGCAAGACCACGCTCCTGCGCATCATCTCCGGGCTGCTCCGGCCGCAATCCGGCCGGATCTTCATCGGCGATCGCGACGTGACGCGGCTCCCCGCCGACAAGCGCGAAATCGGCTTCGTCTTCCAAAACTACGCGCTCTTTCCGCATCTGACCGTGTTCGAGAACGTCGCCTTCGCGCTGCGGCTGCGGCGAGTGCCGGCCGAGGAGATCGGGCGCCGCGTTCACGCCGCCCTGGAAAAAGTGTTCCTCGAGGGGCTCGACGCGCGCTATCCCTCGCAGCTGTCGGGCGGTCAGCAGCAGCGCGTGGCGCTCGCCCGCGCCATCGCCTTCGATCCCACCCTGCTTCTCATGGACGAGCCGCTGGGCTCGCTCGACAAGCGATTGCGCCAGCAGCTTCAGATCGAACTCAGGCGCCTGCAGCGCGCGGTCGGCATCACCACCGTCTACGTGACCCACGATCAGGAAGAAGCTTTCAGCATGTCCGACCAGATCGCGGTCATGGGCAGCGGCAAGCTTCATCAGCTCGCCTCGCCCGAGCAGATCTACCGACAGCCCGCGGACACCTTCGTCGCGCACTTCGTCGGCGACCTCAACTATTTCGAGGGCCGCTACTCGCCGGTCTCCGACGGCGGCGGCGTGGTCGAGACCGAGCGCGGCCTGTCGATCCGCGTGCGGCGCGAAGCGCGCGATGCGCCTGGCGCGCTCGTGGGTTGCGGAATCCGTCCGGAGAAGCTGCGGATCGACGCCGACCACGCACCCTATGACAATCAGTTCAGCGCCAAGGTTCGGATGCTGACGTTTCGAGGCAGCCACTATTGGGCCGATCTCCTGCTTCCGTCGGGGGACGGACTGATCGCCATGCTGCCGGAGACGTCGCACATCGGCGAAGGCGACGAGGTCTCGGTGGGCTGGAATGCCGACGAGGTTCGCGTATTCCCGGCTAGCGAGAGGGCGCGGGGGCCGTGGCTCGCAAAGCGAGCTCCCGATCATGAAGCAACGAAAACGGAGGAGAGCTGATGCGCATGCGATCGAGATGGAAGACGGCCATGATGGCGGTGCCCGCCGTCGTGGCGCTCACGGCCGGCTGGGGGTATTCCGCAGCGGCGGCGGACCGGCAGAGTCTGATCAAGGAGTTTCCGGCCGACGTCCAGGCGCTGCTCACGCCGGATATTCCCGACGCGGTCATCGAGGCGCTGCTCAAGGTCCGCAAGGCCGGCGCCGACACGTTTGTCCTCAACGATTCCGGCGGCGAGCTCTATAAGGGCCAGCAGACCGCCTATCTCAAGAACTGGGAAGCCATCACGGGCTGGACCATCAAGGATGTGGCGCCCTCGCCCGATCCCGGCCAGGTCAAGGCGCAGGTCGATTCCGGCCATCCCCAGTGGGATATGTTCGAGACCGGCTCCAACGGCGACGCCATGGCCGAAGAGCAAGCGGGCCTGCTCGCAAAGCTCGATACGGGGCTCCTGAACCCGCTCATCGCAAAGTTCCCCAACGACGGCTATCAGCACACCGACACCTGGGTGCAATACAGCTTCTTCGGCGTGCTGCTGACGTGGGACCTGAAGAAGTGGCCGATGTCGGGACCTCACCCGACCAGCCCCAAGGACCTCTTCGATACCGCGAAGTTCCCGGGCAAGCGCTGCCTCTATAAGTATCCCGAGTACGGCGGCACGCTCGAATACCCGCTGCTCGCCGACGGCGTGGCACCCGACAAGCTTTATCCGCTCGACGTCGACCGGGCCTTCAAGAAGCTCGCCACGATCAAGAACGATATCGTGTGGTGGAGCAGCGGCGCCGAATCGATTCAGCACATCGTCAACGGCGACTGCGCCATGGGCGTCACCTGGCACGGCCGGCCGGCGCTGCGCTCGAAGGATGAGCCGAACCTGCCCGTCGGCACGAGCTGGGAAGGTGTGATGCTCATCGACTCCGGCTGGGCGGTGCCCAAGGGCGCCAAGCACCTGGAAGCCGCGAACTCGCTCCTCGCCTATGCCTTCACCGCGCAGAACCAGTGCAAGTTCATCAACACGATGGGCTATGGCATCCCGATCGACGGGAGCTGCGTCAACGACTTCGGCAAGCAGTGGGGCGTCACCAAGGAGCACCGCGCCTCGACGGCGACGCGGCAGGACGCCGACTACTACGCGAAGAACATCAAGGACCTGATCTCCAAGTTCAACGCCTGGATCACGTCTTGATCGAGGCGAGCCCTCTCGGCTCGCTATCGGCGCGGGCGGCGGCAACGCCGCCC
>DATNIT010000045.1:0-15119 GCA_035604335.1 Allostellaceae bacterium
CGTCCTTCGACGCGCTCGCCTTCGGCTCGCGTGCTCAGGATGAGGGAATTTGGAGTGCTTCAGCAGCACCCCTGCACCTCATCCTGAGCAAGGGCCGTTAGGCCCGCGTCGAAGGACGCACCAACCCTTTACGCCGAGATCTTCTCCAGGTTCCAGAACACCGGGCTCACCATGCCGATGACGCCCTTGAGGCGGTCCTTGCGGTAGGCGATGGGCGGGAAGTACTGACCGGCGTAGGCATAGGGCGCCTCCTCGAAAAAGCGGAGCTGGATCTGCTCCATGACTTTCTTGCGGTCATCCGCGCTGCGCGCCGCTAGGTAGTCGAGCCGCAGCTTCTGCATGGCCTCGTCACAGGGCCAGCCGAACCAGTTCTTGCCGTCGCAACTGGAGTCGATGGGCGCGTTGATGATCGGGTCCATCATGGCGCTGCTGGGCCAGGCGGTCGGGAAAATGTTCCAGCCGCCGCGATCCTGCGAGGGCGGCGCCTTGATCGAGCGCCGGCCGACCAGACTCGCCCAGTCCATGGACTGGAGATCGACGTTGATGCCGAGCTCCTTCAGATGCTCGTTCAACACCAGCGCCAGGAAATGCAGATTTTGCTGATCGGTCGGGTCCATCAGCACGATAGGCTCGCCGTTGTAGCCGCCCTCTTTGAAGAGCGCCTTGATCTTCTCCGGTTCGTATTTCTGGAATTTGTCGGTGCCGGTCATGAGCTCGTTGGGCGAGCCGCAGACGAAGGGTGCCAGGCACACCTTGCCGAGATCGCCGGTCTGGCCGGTGGCGGAGAGGTAAGCCTCCTGTCGGCTCTCCACCAGCATCTGCACGGCCTGCCGCGCCTTCGCGTTGTTGAAGGGCGGATTCAGCGAGTTCATGCGGATGTGGAACTGCCAGCCCAGCGGATCGAGGATTCCGATGGTTATGTTCGGGTCGCTCCGCATCTGCCGCACCTGGTCCGCGACGGGGTTCGTGAGGTAGTCGAGCTCGCCGGTGGTGAGCGCGGCGGTTTGCACGGCGGCATCGGGAATCACCGTCCACTCCACGCGCTCGACATGCACGACCTTGCCGCCGGTGTAGCCGTCGCAAGGCTCGGAGCGCGGCTTGTAGTCGGGGTTCTTGCGGAACACGACGCGCGCGCCCGGCTGCCACTCCTCCTCCACGAAGATGAAGGGGCCGGAACCGATCTTGCTGGTGATCTGGGTGAAGGGATCGGTCTCGGCGACCTTCTGCGGCATCATGAAGGCGATCTGGATGGGATTGCCGAGCGTCTGAAGCACGGGCCCGAAGGGCTCCTTGAGCTTCAGCACGAAGGTCTTGTCGTCGGTGGCATCGAGGCTCGCGGTCCGCTCCATCATGATCTTGGCCTCGCCGAAGCGCGCGGCCCAGCGACGGATCGAAGCGACGCAATCCTTCGCGGTGACGGCCGAACCGTCGTGCCACTTGAGGCCGTCGCGCAGCATGAAGCGGTGCGTAAGCCCGTCGTCGTCGGCGTCGTAGCGCTCGACCATCTGCGGCTTCGGCTCGAGCTTCATGTTGACCGAGAACAGCGTGTCGTAAACGAGATAGCCGTAGGTCGAGCTGATGGTGGCCGTGGTCCAAATGGGATCGAACACCTTGAGATCGACCTCGGGCGCCACCTTCACGATCGATTTGGGATCGGCGGCGAAAGCGTTGCGCGCGCTCAAGCGGAGGATCGCGGGCATGGCGATGAGCCCCGCGGTGCCGGCACCCGCACGGATCAAGCTCCGCCGCGTCAGGCCGCTCGTGCGCTGTCTCGACTGGCTCTTCATGGGACGATCCTCCGCTGTTTGGGTTACTCTAGCGCCGGGAATGCCTCGCGCAAGGCTTGCCGCCGCGGTCCTTCTAATGCTGCTATGGCCTCGTCCGTCGCCAGGAGAAAACCCATGCCCCGCAAGCTCAGAGCCGCCGTCGCCCAAATGGGACCCGTCCATCTCGCCGACGATCGCCGCTCCGTGGTGCGCCGGCTCCTGGAGATGCTGCGCGAGGCGCATGCCGGCGGCGCGCGCTTCGTGGTGTTTCCCGAGCTCGCGCTCACCACCTTCTTCCCGCGCTATTGGATGACCGACCAAGCGGAGATCGACCGTTACTTCGAGCGCGAGCTGCCGGGCCCGGAGACCCGGGTCCTGTTCGAGACCGCCAAGGAGCTGGGCGTCGGCTTCTATCTCGGCTATGCCGAGCTCACGGAGGAGACCGGCCGCACGCGGCGCTTCAACACGTCGATCCTGGTCGACCCCAAGGGCAAGCTGGTCGGCCGCTATCGCAAGATCCACCTGCCCGGCCACTCCGAGCATTTGTCGAAGGCGCCGTTCCAGCACCTGGAGAAGCGCTATTTCGAGGTCGGCAACGAGGGCTTCAAGGTCTGGCGCACCATGGACGGCGTCTTCGGCATGTGCATCTGCAACGACCGCCGCTGGCCCGAGACCTTCCGCGTCATGGGCCTGCAGGGCGTGGAGCTGGTGGCGCTCGGCTACAACACGCCGATCGAGAACATCCACCACGACGAGCCCGTGCATCTGCGCATGTTCCACCACCTCGTCGCCATGCAGGCGAACGCCTATCAGAACGGCACTTGGGTCCTTGCCGCCGCGAAAGCCGGCAAGGAGGACGGCTTCGGCATGATCGGCGGCTCTTGCATCATCGCGCCCACCGGCGAGATCGTGACGCAGGCGGTGACCGAGGCCGACGAGGTCATCACCGCCACCTGCGATCTCGATTTCGGCAATTACATCAAGCAGACGATCTTCAATTTCGAGAAGCACCGCCGGATCGAGCACTACAAGCTCATCACCGAGCGCACCGGCGCAAAACCGCCGCCGGAAGCCTGAGCCTTGACCGCGCGCACGCTCGGCATCGCCGTCATCGGCCAGGCGCCGAGGCCCGAGATCGAGGCGCTCTATGCGGCGGCCGTGCCGCCGGACACGCGGATCGTGTTGCGCGGCTGCTTCGATGGGTTGAGCGACGCCGAGATCGACGCCCGTGCGCCCATGAGCGCCGCCGATTCGCTCTATACGCCGCTGCCCAGCGGCCGCGAGGTCAAGATCTCCAAGCGCGCCGTGGCCGAGCGAGCGCCCGCCACCCTCGCCGCCCTCCGGCGCGACGGGGCCGACGTGCTGGTCTTCAACTGCACCGGCGAATTTCCACCGATGGCAGGCGACGCCGGCGTGCTGTTTCCCTCGCGCGTGCTGAACGGGCTCGCGGGTGCGCTGCTGCCCCGAGGCCGGCTCGGCCTGCTGATCCCGATTCCCGAGCAGGCGGAGATCCTGAGCGAGCAGCGTTCGCGGCCGGGCGTCGACGTCGTCGTGGAGGTGCTGAAGCCGAGCGCGGACAACGCGGCCGCGGAGGAAGCCGCGAAGCGCCTCGCCGCGCGCAAACCCGACCTGGTCGCCATGGATTGCATGAGCTACACGCCCGCCACCAAGAAGATCGCGCACCGCTGGATTGCCGCGCCGATCCTGCTCGCGGTGACCGCCACGTCCCGCGTCCTTCGCGAATTGTTGGATTGACCACGGACAGGTTTCGCTGCTTCCTCGGCCACCGGACGCTGCGGGAGATATGGGGCTACAACCGGGCAGAGCGCGCGAGAACGCCGAGATCAAGCGCCTCTTCCCGAGCATCGCCCAATAAGGCTACCGAGGATCAAGAGATTTGCCGGGCCAGGCGCCAGAGGCCACGAGTTCGCGCGTCACCGTGCGAAGGGTCCGGATGAAGGCAGTCACCACCTCCGAGCGCGGCCCGTGCGCGGGCGCCACCAAGGCGAGCGGCCAGTAGGCGCGCGGGCGGAACAGCACGGCCTCGACCTCTCCGTGGCGTAGATCGGCATCGAAAGCGCCCTGGGTGCCTGGCCGTGCCGCTTGAAGAGCGCGTGGCCCAGCCCCTCCTCGAGCTTGCGGATTTGCCGGCTCACGCCGGCTGTGATATGCGCAGGAACTCGGATCCGCGGCTGTAGCTGCCGAACTCGGCGACGGTCTGAAAATAGCGGAGAGCGCGGGTTTCCAAGGTAGTTCGACGTCGAGACGATCCGTTTATAACACCTATACACCTTATGCCTTGGACGCAATAACGGCCCGCCCTTAAGATTTGCCCATGAAATTCGGCCTGATGACGCAGCTGCAGATGCCGCGCCCGTGGCACGCGACCGCGGAGCGCGAAGCGTTCTGGAATTCGATCGACCAGGGTGCTGCCGCCGAGCAAGCGGGCTTCCGGTATTTCTGGATCACCGAGCAGCATTTCTACTCCGAGATCGGCCACTCTTCCGCTCCGGACCTCGTGCTCGCGGCCTTAAGCCAGCGCACCAAGACGTTGCGGCTCGGCTTCGCCGTGATCCTGATGCCCTGTCACAATCCCTTCTATGTCGCCGAGCGCGTCGCGACCGTCGATATCCTCAGCAACGGCCGCGTCGAGTTCGGCGCGGGACGCGGCACCTCGAGCTATGTCGTCGAGGGCTTGGGCTTCGATCCCAAGCTCGGCCGCGAGGTCGGGCGCGAGGCGATGGAGGCCGTGCTCGGCATGTTCGAGCACGAGCGCTTTCCCGGCTACAAGGGCAAGCACTTCGATCTGCCGGCGCGCCACGTCGTACCGCGCCCGATCCAGCAGCCGCATCCGCCGCTGTGGGTTGCTGCATCGAATTTCGAGACCTACGAGTACGCGGGCCTGCAGGGCGTCGGCGTGATCGGGGTCACGCGCAACACGCCCGCCGAGACCAAACCCGCGATCGAGGCCTATCGCCGGTCCATCCGCAGCGGTGACCGATCGAAGTATGTGGGCAAGTTCGCCAACGAGCACGTCGGCGCCTTCGCGATCGCCTGCCTCGACGAGGAAGACCGCCGCGGACGCGAGCTCGCCTGCGCGGCGGCACGCTGGTACTACGGCGACAACGACGCCGAGGTGAACAAGTACCGCTTCGGCTCGGCGAACGAGGGCGGCAAGCAGATCGCCGACAAGATCGCCAAGCGCAGCAACGACGAGCTCATCGAGGATGCCATGGCGATCGGCGGCAAGGCCGACACGGTCTGCCGGCAGATAGAGAAATGGGCCGAGGCCGGCGTCGACCAGTTCATCTTCATGCTGCAGGCGGGCCACCTCACCCATGAGCAGGTGATGCGCTCGATCGAGATCATCGGTGAGAAAGTGATTCCGCGGTTTCCGGACTAGAGACCGGATGGCGCCGATCCGGCACTGGCACGACCTCACCACCGCGATCGTGGGCGGAGACACGCGCGAGGCGGAGATCGCACGCCTTGCCGCCGCGACCGGCGCCGCCGTGCGCGCCTTCGGCTTCCCGTGGCCCGATGCAGGAATTGCCGACGTCGCCAAGGCGGCCTCGGCGGCTGAGGCCACGATCGGCGCATCGATCGCCTTGTTTCCCATTGCGGGCATCAAGGACGGCTGTCTCTATGCGCCGAGCCTGCGAGAGCCCATCCGTATCGACACAACGCTGCTGAGCGGCATGACACCGGGCGGGCACATCATCTGCGGCGGCGCGGACACAATACTGACACGCGAGGCCGAGCGGCACTCGCTCACGATCCACGCCTACGAACATGATCAGGAATCCCGTCTGTTGCGTGCGCCCAGCGTGGTCGAGGGCGTGCTCGCGACGCTGATCGCGAACACGGACCATTCTCTCCATGGTGCGGAGATCGCCGTGCTCGGCCAAGGCGTGCTCGGCCGCCTGCTTGCGTTAGCACTCCACAAGCTCGGCGCCCGCGTGCACGCTATCGCGCGCGATCCGGTGCAGCGCGCAGAAGCGGCGGTGCAGGGGATCAACGCCCGCGACTTCGATGGCCTCGGTGCGGTCGCTCCCGGCTTGGACATTCTGGTCTCGGCCGTGCCGATCCAAATCGTCGACGCCCAGCTGCTGCGCCGGTTGCGCCCGGGTGCCCTGGTCGTCGATCTAGCCTCGCCGCCAGGCAGCGTCGACCTCGATGCGGCCAAAGCCCTGCCGATCAAAGCTGTCTGGGCGCGCGGTCTCGGCGCACGGGCACCGGTCACGGTCGGCCGCGCTCAATGGCTCGCAATCCGGCGGCGGATCGAAACGATCTACAAGCTCTGATCCTGTTTCGCCTATCGACAGACGCGGGCGCGCGCAGCACACTCGCGGCGACCACAGACAAGGTTCCTGCGATGACCATGCTGCCGCTCTCCCGGTTCAAGGTGATCGACCTCACCCGCGCGCGGGCGGGGCCTACCTGCGCGCGCATCCTCGGAGACTGGGGCGCCGACGTCATCAAGGTCGAGGCGAAGCCCGGCGCCGGCGGCGACGACCTCTCAGGCGCGCGGCACAACTACGACTTCCAGAACCTGCACCGCAACAAGCGCAGCATGGTGCTCGACCTCAAGCAGCAGGCCGGCCAACAGGTGCTCTACCGGCTCGCCGAGACCGCCGACGTCGTGGTCGAGAATTATCGCCCCGACGTGAAGCGCCGGCTGCGTATCGATTACGAGACTCTGCGCACCATCAATCCGCGGCTCATCTATGGCAGCATTTCCGGTTTCGGCCAAACCGGCCCCTATCGCGACCGCCCCGGCGTCGATCAGATTGCCCAGGGCATGGGCGGGCTCATGTCGATCACGGGCTTGCCGGGCCAGGGCCCGGTTCGCGTCGGCATCCCCATCGCCGACCTCACGTCGGGCATGTTCCTGGCGATCGGGATCTTGATGGCGCTGCTCGACCGCGAGACCACGGGCGAAGGGCACTGGGTGCAGACCTCGCTGCTCGAAGCGCAGATCGCGATGCTCGATTTCCAGGCGACGCGCTGGCTGATGGCGGGCCAGGTCGCGGGCCAAGCCGGCAACAACCATCCCAAGAACATTCCCATGGGGCTGTTCCGCGCCAAGGACGGCCACATCAACATCGCCGGCTCGAACAACGAGCTCTACGGCCGGCTATGCCGCGCGCTCGAGGCTCCGGAGCTCCTCGACAATCCGCGCTACCGCACCGAGGACGGCCGCGCGCAACATCGCGACGAGCTCAACGCGGCGATCGAGGACTACACGAGTCGTCGGAGCTGCGCCGACTGGATCGAGGTGCTGAACCGTGCCGGCGTGCCTTGCGGTCCCGTCAACCGCATCGATCAGGTCTTCGCCGACCCGCAGGTGCAGCATCTCGGCATCGCGCAGAGGGTGGAGCATCCGAAGCTCGGCGAGATTCGGCTGGTCGGCGAGCCGATAGCCTTCGACGGCACCCGCCCCGAGATTCGTTCCGCCACGCCGGAGCTCGGCCAGCACACGGACCAGGTGCTGCGCAGGCTCGGGTACGACGACGCGGCGATCAGAGATTTGCGGGCACGCAACGTCGTTTGATCAGCGACCCCCTCACCTATCCTCTCCCCGACGGGGAGAGGGATGCGTAGGCTTAGCGAGCGAGGCGAGCTTAGCCGAAGCTGGGTGAGGGGGCGCTCTCGCGACAGCGCTACCCCGCCAAGTTCATCACGCCCACCGTGCAGCCGACGGCGAAGATCGGAATCGGCGTGTAGCACCAGATCTCGCCGGTCGAGCCCTCGGCGGCGCCCGCGACGGCGATGAAGGTGCGGATCTCGAAGCCGCCCTGCCCGCCATCGCGGTATATCTCAGCGTCGCTGTAGGCGATGAGCGCCTCGCGCCGATTGGCGGTCCAGCGGTCGAGAAAATCGCGGTCCCAGGCCTCGTTGATCTTGCCGGAGTTGGGTGTCGCCGGCCAATGCGAGATGCCCCCGGTGCCGACGAGGGCGATGCGCTCCGGCACCTCGTCGGCCGCATGTCTGAGCGCGCGGCCGAAGGTATAAGCGCGGTGCAGCGGCGTCAACGGCGGCCCTTGGCAATTGATGTTCGCGGGAATCACGGGCAGATCGTAGCGCGGCGTCAGAAAATGCAGCGGCACCATGATGCCATGATCGAACAGCCATTCCTCGGCGTAAGCGACGTCGACCTCGTGCATCAGCCTCGCGACCAGGCGCTCGGAGAGCGCGCGATGTCCGGGCACGCGTCGGCGCGCAATCCGGAGCCACGCCTCGTCCTCGATCGGGCCTTCGTAGTGGTCGGCCATGCCCACGGCGAAAGCGGGCATATTGTTCATGAAGAAATTGGCGAAGTGCTCGGCGGCCACCACGACGAGCGCGTCGGGCCGCGCCGCCTCGATGGCCAAGCGCAGGCGTTCCATCGCCGCATAGACTGTGTCGCGCTGGGCTGGATCCGCGCGCTCGGCACGGCCGGTGATACCCGGCGCATGGCTGCAGACGCCCGCGAAGACCAGCGGCACCGCTACTCCTCGACCAGCGCGTAGATGCCGGCGCGCACCGGGCCGTGCCGGCGCACGCCCTCGCGCATGGCTTCGAGATAGGCGTTCCACTCGAAGCCGCGATAGGCCGCGAAATGCATGAGGATCTGGCCGTTCACGCCCAGCACGTAGAGCAAGCCGATATCCGGCTTGCGGATCGCCTCGCGCTCCTCCGGCGTCAGCTCGTAGGACGCAAGCACCTCGTCCGCATCATTCGCGAAGCGCCGCCGCAGCTCGGGATCGCGGTTGAGCTGATAGAGCAGTTTCTGGACATAGTAGAGGCTCATCCAGGCAAGTCTAAGACCGCGCGAGAGGCCGGTGCAACGCGGGGCTCAGCTCCGCTCCACCGCCGCGATATCCGCCTCGCTCTTCGGCAGGCTCGCGAGCTCGCCCACGGTGATCGGCTTCACCGGCGGCCGCAAGCGGTAATAGCCGATGTCATCAGGTGACACGCCGTGGGCGTCCGCCAGCATCTCCGTGACGGTAAGGCCGCAGAGCCGGCCTTGGCAGGGACCCATGCCGCACCGCAGGAACGCCTTCAGCTGATTGGGGCCGATGCGCTCGAGCGCGGCGGCATCGCGCACCTGCCGCGCCGTGACCTCCTCGCAGCGGCAGACCAGAGTCCGGCCGCGAGCCAGGCGAAACCGCTTTGCCGGCCGGAACAGCCGGTCAAGGAACCGCCGCCCGCGCTGCGCCTCGCGCAGCGCCCCGACATGTGTCGCCGCCAGCCGGTCTCGTGCCGCAGCATCGATGCTCCCGAGGCGGCAGGCCGCATCGAGCGCGGCCAGATGCCCGCGCGCTTCCGCAGCCACCGCGCCCGCGATGCCGCCGCCGTCGCCGGCGATCGCCACCGTCTCGACGGAGCTCTGGCCCCACGCATCCAGCACCGGCACGAAGCAGAGCTGCACCTCGTTCCAGACATGCTTGCATCCGATAGCGACGGCAAGGTTGAGGTTGGGCACCACGCCCTGGTGCAGCAGCAGGATGTCCGCGCGTAGCGTCACCTCGAGTCCGCCGGCCGTACGGTAGGTCACGTCGGTGAGGCGGTCGCCGCCCCCGGCGCGCAGCGCGATCACCGAGCGCACCAGATTCGCGCGCCGCCGCACTTCGCCCAGCAGCGCGAAGCCCTCGCGGAGGTAGCCCGAGGCCAGGAAACCCGGCAGGTGCGCCAGCGCCCGCCCGAGATTCCCTCGGGGCGTCGTCTCGAGGATGGCCGTGAGCGCGCCACCAGCGCGGAGATATTGCGCCGCCAGCAGCCAGAGGAGCGGCCCCGTCCCCGCCAGCACGACGCGGCCGGACCCCACCATGGCCGCCGATTTCAGCAGGATCTGCGCGGCGCCCGCGGTCATGACGCCCGGAAGCGTCCAGCCCCCGATCGGAAACGGCCGCTCGAGCGCGCCGGTCGCCAGCACCACCCGCTTCGCCCTCAGCAGTCGCACGGCGCCGCCGACGGAGACACCGATCTCGCCCTCGCGCGAGACCGTCCATACCGTCGCCTGCGGTACATACTGCGCGGCGCTGCGCTGGAATGCCTCGACAAGCGCAGCACCCCGCCAATAGGCCTCGCCGAGGATCGCGGGATCGCGCAGCGGCGTCTCGTTCATCGAGCGATAGATCTGCCCGCCCGGCATGGCCTGCTCGTCGAAGACCACCGTCTCGATGCCGAGCTCCGCGGCTTGGGTGGCGGCGGCCATGCCGGCGGGGCCGGCACCGACCACCGCGAGCTCATAGCTATCCTTCAGCAGCGGGCCGCTCACGGCCCAACCGGGCGCCGGCCGCGCTGCGTCTCGATGCGCATGCCCTCGCGGACCTGCACCAAGCACGCTTGCCGGCTGCCGACGCCGTCGACCGCCACCAGGCAATCGAAGCAGACGCCCATCATGCAATAGGGACCGCGCGAAGATCCCGACGCCGGCGTGGTTCGAAACGCCCCAAACCCCGCCGCCAGAAGCGCAGCCGCGACGGTCTCGCCGGCCCGCGCCGAAACGGCGAGGCCATCGACTGCGATGGTGACCAGGGTGACGGCGGCGTCAGGCAGCCGTCTGAACATCGAACCTCCGCGCGCTGAACACATCCAGGTCAGCCACCAAACTGCCGGCGGCGATCATCGGGGCAACCACGAGCGCATGCACCGCGGCCAGGGTCACGCCGCTGTGGCAGGTCGCGAGGAACGCACCCGGCCGGCTCGAGGACTCGTCGTAGATCGGAAATCCGTCCTGCGTCATGACGCGCAGACCCGCCCAGGTGCGCACGACGTTGAGCGAATTCAGCAGCGGGAACATGCGCACGGCTCGGCCCGCGATCGCGGACGCGACGCCGAGGCCGACGCTGTCGTCGAGCCCGACCTCTTCTTGGGAATCGCCGAGCATGACCGTACCCTCGTCGGTCTGGCGGATGGTGACGAGCGGATGATCGAGGAATTTCTCGACCCGTTCGGTCACCACGACCTGGCCGCGTTGCGGGCGCACGGGCGCCTTGAGCCCCACCATGGGCGCGAGCCGCGCATTGCCGATGCCGGCGGCCAGCACCACCTTCTCCGCCCGGACCGCCGTGCTCGAGTTCCGCAGGAAGAAAACCCCGTTGTGATAGTCGATGGCGTGCACGACATGGTTCGCCCGATATTCCGCGCCGAGTTGCCGCATGCCCACATGGAGCGCGTAGAGCAATCGTAGCGAATTGCATTGGCCGTCGAGCGGGCAGTAGCTCGCGCCCACGACCTCGGGACCGATCTGCGGCAGCACCTTGAGCAGGGCGTCGCGGTCCAGCATCTCATAGGGGTAGCGCACCATGTTGGGCTGGTTGTGCAGGCGCTGGAGCAGGCGAGCGCGCGATTCCAACTCTGCCTCGGAGAGCGCCAAGGTGAAGCCGCCCGGACGCGAGAACGCCACGTCGATGCCGGTAGTCTGCTTCAGCTCCTGCGCCAGACCTTGCCAGGCATCCGAGGATCGCTTGGTCCAAGCCGCGTAGTCCGGCATGCCAAGCCCTTTGCTCTGCACCCAGATCAGGGCGAAGTTGGCGCGGGAGGCGCGATGGGCGACATCGCCCTCGTCGAGCACGACGACGCGTTGATGCTCGCGAGCGATCCCCCAGGCAAGCGCCGCCCCCACGAGTCCGCCGCCGATCACCGCCACATCGAACTCGGCCGTCATGGCGCGTACATTCGGCCCTTCCCCCAAAGTCCGTCAGGTCACGCGGCAGCCGAACTCCAGAGCGGCATCGACGATCGACTCCCAGGCGGAAACGGCGAAGCCGCGAAACATGAAAATGTCGAACCCGTTCTGTGCCCGGCAATATAGCAGGACCCCAATTTGACCAAATTGGGTCTGCGCGCAGGTGCCCGGTGGAAAGGCCGTGGCATCGACATCGAGGGTGCAGAGTTTTGCCAGCAAAACCCGCGTCTGTGGCCCATCGACTCGAAGCGCCATGCGGGCATGGCTAAGGTCCGTGATGGCCGCGACATCGCCGGGACAGTGATGGGCGAGCAGGGACGCCAAGTCGCGCGACTCGGGCTCGACCACCAACCAACGCCCGGGTCCTGTCCAGAGCACGGTCGAGTCGCCGGAGCTCGCGACGCCGTTGGGCCCGCTGGGCGCGGGCACGCCGAGCGCGGCGGCCAAGGCGGCCGCCGCGCGGTCGGCGTCGAAGGCGGCAACCTGGACCACGGTGAGCGGCCGAAGCTCCCGGATCTCGACGCCCGGACCGGCCGGCCCGACGGCGCCCTGGACGCCGGGTTTCAAGCACTCGGCCAGCGGAGAGCGGCGCTCAGCCATGGAGGCGCTTTCCTTCGGGGTCGACGAAGACCGGATCGACCACCCGAACGGGTACGGTCGGACCCTCCTCAAGGGGGTAGGCGGCGTAGAGCGTCTCGCCTTTGCGCGCGAGCCCGCCGCTCACCAGCGCCAGCGCCACCGAGTGCCCCAACACGGGACTGTGGGCGGCCGAGGCGATGTGGCCGAGGCTCTTGCCCGGCAGCGTGGGCGCGGGCTCCGCGACGACCTGCGCGCCGGGCCGCAGCTTCGATGTGCCGTCGGCCGGCACCAGGCCCACCAGGCGCAGCCGCGCGGCGTCCTTGAGCGCGGGGCGCTCGCGCAGATGCTTGCCGATGAAATCCGGCTTCTTCGCGGAGACCAGCCGGCCGAGACCGAGATCGTCGGGCGTGGTGCGGCCATTGAGCTCGGGCCCGGCGACGTGGCCCTTCTCGATGCGCAGCACGCCCATGGCCTCGGTGCCGTAAGGGATGATGCTCTCGCCGGCGTCAGCGGAGAGCAGCGCCTCCCAGAGCGCGACGCCGTAATCGGCGGGCGTGTTGATCTCGTAGGCGAGCTCGCCGGAGAAGCTGATGCGGAAGATGCGCACGGGCAATCCCGCGACGCGCGCCTCGCGCACGCCCATGAACGGGAGGCTCGCGTCGGAGACATCGGTTGCCTCCACGACGCGCGCCAGCACTGCGCGGCTCTGCGGCCCCGCGAGCGCCATGGCCGCCCACTGCTCGGTCTCGGAGGTCACCTGCACGCGCAGCTCCGGCCAGACGATCTGCAGGAAATACTCGAGATGCATCAGCACCGCCGCGGCATTCGCGGTGGTCGTGGTCATGAAGTAGCGATGCTCGGCGATGCGGCTCGTGGTGCCGTCGTCGAACACGATGCCGTCCTCGCGGAGCATCAATCCGTAGCGCGCCTTGCCGACCGGCAGATTGGCCCAGGCATTGGCGTAGATCCGCTGCAGGAATTCGGTGGCGTCGGGACCTTGCACGTCGATCTTGCCGAGGGTCGAGACATCGACGAGGCCCACGGCCTTGCGGATATGCGCGGCTTCCCGCGCGACCGCCTGCGCCGGCGTCTCGCCGGCGCCGGGATAGCACCGCGGCCGCATCCAGAGCCCGGTCTCGATCATCACCGCGCCGTGCGCCACGTGCCAGTCGTGCATCGCCGTGCGCCGGATCGGCATGAAGTGCAGCCCGATCTCGCGGCCCGCGAGCGCGCCGATGGTGACGGGCGTGAAGGGCGGCCGGAAGGTGGTGGTGCCGACGGCGGGGATCGCGTCGCCGCGCAGCTGCGCCAGCAAGGCGAGGCCGTTGACGTTGGCGGTCTTGCCCTGGTCCGTCCCCATGCCGAGCGTGGTGTAGCGCTTCAGGTGCTCGACGGAGACGTAGCCCTCGCGCGCGGCGAGGCCGACGTCCTCCACGGTGACGTCGTCCTGGATATCGACGAATCGCTTGCCGCCCCGGCTGGCCCAGGCGGGAACCGCCCAGAGGGCCTGAGGCGGGCGGGTGGGCTCGTCCGAGACTTGCGGCGGCGTCACGCCGGCGCTGGCTGCGAATCCCGCGGCGGCGGCCGCCTCTGCGCCCGCGCGCGCGCCCTCCTCGAGGCAGGCGCCCAGTCCGAAGGCGCCGCGGGCGGCCCCGACGGAGCGCACGCTGGCGCGAACGGTGCTCGGCACGAAGCAGAACCGCGCCTCGTCCCAGGCGAGCTTGCCG
The DNA here is from genome assembly GCA_035604335.1 of Allostellaceae bacterium. Classification (GTDB taxonomy): domain Bacteria; phylum Pseudomonadota; class Alphaproteobacteria; order ATCC43930; family CGMCC-115725; genus DASZHJ01. The sequence continues at coordinate 13,749 of DATNIT010000045.1, forward strand.
CCGGCGTGGCAATGCAGGTGCACGGTGGGATTGAGCCCGCTGGAAACCGCGAGCAGGTCGCAGTCGAGGCGGCGGACGGCGGAGCCCTCCGCGAGCGGCGCCACGTCGACGGCGGCGAGACCGAGCCGGCCGTGGGTCGCCACCACCGCATGACCCGAGAGCACGGGAACGCCGGAGAGCTGGCCGGCGAGCACGCTGGCCTCCCCGACCCGGCTCTCCACCACCGCCGCGACCGAGATGCCGGCGGCCGCGAGATCGAGCGCCGTGCGATAGCCCGCGTCGTTGTTGGCGAACACCACCGCGCGACTGCCGGGCCGGACGCCGTATTGATGGACATAGGCGCGCGCGGCGGAGGCGAGCATCACGCCGGGCCGGTCGTTCCCCGCGAAGACCAGCGGCCGCTCGATGGCGCCGGTCGCCAGCACGATCTGCCGCGCGCGTACGGTCCAGCGGCGCTGGCGCGGCATGTGATCCGGCGGCGCCGGCAGATGATCGGCGACGCGCTCGATCAGCGCCGCCATATTGTGATCGAACAGGCCGAAAGCCGTCGTGCGCGGCAGCACGTGCACGGTCGGCAAGGTCGCGAGCTCCGCCACGATGCGCCGCGCCCAGGCGGCGCCGGGCTCGTCGCCGACCGTGCGGCTTTCGCGCAGGAGCGAGCCGCCGAGCTCCGCGCGCTCGTCGCAGAGGATGACGCGCGCGCCGGCGCGGCCGGCGGCGAGCGCCGCCATGAGGCCGGCGGGGCCGCCGCCCACCACCAGCACGTCGCAATGGGCGCTTCGGTGCTCGTAGCGATCGGGATCGCACTCGACCGGCGCGGTGCCGAGACCTGCGGCGCGCCGGATGTAGTGCTCGTAGGTCATCCAGGCCTTGGGCGGCCACATGAAGGTCTTGTAGTAGAAGCCGGCGGGTAGGAACGGCGACAGCCGGTCGTTGATGCCCTGCAGATCGAAGCGGAGCGAGGGCCAGCGGTTCTGGCTCTGGGCCTCGAGCCCGTCATAGAGCTCGACCATGGTGGCGCGGGTGTTGGGCTCGTGCCGAGGGCCGCGGCGCAGCCCCACCAGCGCGTTCGGCTCCTCGGGGCCCGCGCTGAAGACGCCGCGGGGCCGGTGATACTTGAAGCTCCGCCCCACCAGATGCACGCCGTTGGCGAGCAGCGCGGAGGCGAGGGTGTCGCCGGGATGGCCCTCGTAGCGCTTGCCATCGAAGGTGAAGCCGATGGTCTTGGCACGGTCGATGCGGCCGCCCTCGAGCAGGCGGAAGGATTGCTTGCTCACGGCTGGGGCTCGCCCATCTTGTAGACCTTCAGGATACGGTGCGTGACCGTGTCGCGGGCGACGTTGAACCAGCGCCGGCAGCCTCGCGCGTGGT
>DATNIT010000046.1:0-33311 GCA_035604335.1 Allostellaceae bacterium
ACCACCATGTCCTCTAGGCCCACGACCGAAATGAAGCCATCGCTGCCGATATTTATCTGATCGAGAAACGCGGCGAGATGCTGCGGGTCGACCGAGATCACCATCACGCCTGCGAACGAGCCATCCGGGTGATTGAGCCGCCGGCTGACCTGAATCGACCAGCGTCCGGAGACACGTCCCAAGACCGGCTTGCTGATAAAGAGGAGGCCGGGGTTGAAGCCGGCATGGACGCGGAAGTGCTCGCGATCTCCGACATAGACTCGCCTGGTGGTAGCACCCTCGCTCGACGAGCTGACGTAGCCATCGGAGTCGATGACCGAGACCTGGAGCGATGCGCCATGCAGGACGGCATGCTGCGAAAGGGCAGCGGACGCATCGAACCCCTCAGAATCGCGCTCGTAGTCGTGCTTGAGCCCGAGCAGCGTCTGATCGACAGCGCGGAACAGGCTGGTGATGTGCTCCTCGAAGGCTTGAGAGAGATTGATAACGTTGACTCGCGCATGATCGACCGTCCGGGCTCGGTCATACTGGAGATGAAGCACAATGCCGCTCCAGAGAAGAGCAAACAGGAACCCTGTAGACGCCGCCACCGCCTGTCGGAACGACACGGCATGTAGAGCGATCGATATCTTGCGACCAGCGGCGTGTAGAGGGAGCTTCGGGAAATTCATGGGTTGACTGACGCCATTGTTCCAACATGACAAGGGTCCCGTCACGTTGAGCGACGGGACCCCGGGGCTGAGTGTAGTGTGCCTATGCGGTCCTGATCTTCTCCAGGAAGTCCCCAACCTGGCCCCGCAGTACCTCTGATTGCTGGCTGAGCTCGCTCGACGCGGCCAATACTTGCGTCGCGGCGCTGCCGGTCTCGGTGGCGGCCTGAGTCACGCCCTGAACGTTGCGAGACACTTCCTGGGTGCCGTGCGCCGCTTCCTGCGTATTGCGCGTGATCTCGCGGGTTGCCGCGGCTTGCTCCTCGATCGCCGAGGCGATCGCGGTCGAGATCTCGCTCATCTTTGTGATGGTCTGATCGATGCCGCGGATCGCCTCCACGGCTCCCTGGGTCGCGCCCTGCATCGCGGAGATCTGCTGGGAGATTTCATCCGTGGCCTTTGCCGTCTGGTTGGCCAGGCTTTTCACCTCACTCGCGACGACGGCGAAACCCTTGCCCGCCTCGCCCGCGTGCGCCGCCTCGATGGTGGCATTGAGCGCGAGCAGGTTAGTCTGGGACGCGATGTCGTTGATGAGCTGCACCACGGCACCGATCTTCTCGGCTGCAGCGGCCAGACCCTGAACAGTCGCCGTGGTCTTCGCGGCCTCCTCGACAGCCTTGCTTGCGATCTGGTTCGACTGATTGACCTGCCGCGTGATCTCGCCGATCGAGGCCGACATTTCCTCGGTCGCCGATGCGACGGTCTGGACATTAGCGGAGGCCTGCTCGGAAGCCGCCGCCACCGCCGTTGCCTGCCGACTGGTTTCCTCGGCGGTGGCCGACATGCCCTCGGCGGTCGCGCGCATCTCGGTCGAGGCGGACGCAAGCGTGCCGAGTGCGTCTTGAACCGATCGGTCAAAGCTCGCGATGTACTCCTCGATGGCCTTCTGACGCTGCTCCTTCTGTGCCTGCGCTTTTTGCTGCTCGGCCGCGAGACGATCGCCCTCGATCATGTTGTCCTTGAAGACGCGCACGGCCTCCGCCATACGGCCAATTTCGTCCTTGCGCCCCACGCCGTCGATCTCTGTGCCGAGGTCATGCTGGGCAAGCTTGCCCATCGACCCCGTCATACGCAGGATCGGACGCGACACGCTGATAATGATCAGGAAGCCAGCGCTGAAGCACAGTAGCGCAGCCCCCGCGAGCACAGAGACAACGAGAATGCGTGCATTTGAGTAAATGGCAGCACCCTCGTCAGCCGCTTTGCTGCCCCCTCGGTGATTGAGATCGATATCCGCACGCAGCGGGTCCATAACCTTGGCGTTGAAGGTGCTCCGCATTTCTCCGGTATAGAAGGCGGTCGCCGCCTTCTGCTCGCCCTTGGCCGCGATATCGAGCAGTTTCGGGGTGAGGGCAACGTACTCGCTCCAGCCTTCCTTGATCTGGTCCGCCAGGCGGCGCTCTTCGCCCGCCACGATCGTCGGCTCGTACTCCTTCCAATCCTTTGCCTCAGCCTCGAGGATCGACTTCAGCGTTGCAGCCTCTTTGGCTCTCGCCTCGTCGGTCGATGCAAGAACCGCGGCGGCCTCGATCTGCCGATATCGCATGGCATTGAACGCGTAGTCGCCAAGCAGGCGCGTGCCGAGCAGCCAGTTGTCGCGAATGTCCGCGGCCGCGTCGTTCACGGCGCTCATGCGCTGCAACGAGACGAGACCGAGCGAAACCGTCACCGCCAGGACAAAGCCGAATGCGACGGCGACCTTGGTCCGAATCGACCAGTTTTCGAGAAATTTCATTGAAAGCCCCTTCCTGAGTTTGGTGGTTCGGCGCGGCTGGTCGGATGTCCCTGTCGGGCCGCCTGGATCGCGTCTCTGAGTACAGTCAGAAACGCATCGACGTTGAGCGACTTCGTCAGCACTGCCTTGGCGCCGAGCGCCTTCATGGCTTCGATGCAGGGATCGCGCCCTCCGCGACTACTGCCGCTGACCCCGATTACCGGCACCATGGGCGCCGATTCCCTGACCACATCGACAATCTCGATGCCATCGGCATTCGGCATGTAAAGATCTGTGACGACCGCGTCGACGGATTCCGCAGCGAGCATGACTTTCGCGCGTCCGCTATCCTGAAGGGTCAACACCTCGTATCCGGCACGCTCCAGCAGCGTGACCATGTAGTGGCGGAAATCCTTGTCGTCGTCGATCACCAGAATTCGCGGCACCGTGTGCTCCTCGATAAGTGCAGGAGCAACCTAGCCCGGTTCGCCTCGCATTGCCTCGGCGCCCAGGTATGGCGCGACGAGGCACAAGTATGTTGTCCCTACATACTTTCGTTTGGATGGAGCTTGCGATGTGGCGACCGCCCAGACGCCGTGCGTCAGTCGGCGAGTCCACGGTCTCGGGCGGCGTTCACTGCCTCCACTCGGTTGCGCACGCCGAGCTTGCGAAAGATGTTGCGCACATGCAGCTTGATCGTGATCTCTTGCAAATCGAGTGCGCGTCCGATCTCTTTGTTGGCGCGACCTTTCACCAGTAGCGCAAGCACCTCCGCCTCACGCGGTGTCAGCACAGCCTGCAAATCCGGACGCCGGATTATGGGATGCGCATACTCGGACGGCACATAAGTGCCGCCAGATATCACCACCTGCACGGCTGCCGCTATGGCTTGCGCCGGCAGCGTTTTTGGGATGAACCCTTTGGCGCCGAGCTGGAGCGCACGCGAGACATCGGCGGCCGTTGCCGCACCCGAGATGACGACCAGCGGCGTCTTGGGGAAGCGGGCCACAGTTTGCTGGATGCCATCGAAGCCCTCGGCACCCGGCATGTGAAGGTCCAGCAGAGCGAGATCGTATGCGTCGCCGGAGGAGAGCGCGCGTTGCGCGGCGTCCATATCGGAGACGACGGTGAGGTCACATCCGGGAATGCGGCGTCGGAGCAGCGCTTCCAGCGCCTCTGCAAAAATCGGGTGGTCGTCAGCCAACAAGATGCGCACGTCTGTTGCCCTGGCCACGCGGCCGCCTTCATCGTAGCATGAAGTGGCGCGCACGGCTTGAGCCCCCGCTGCGCCCATATCGAAACCAGATCAGCGACGACCTAAGTCCTAATTGGTCGTTGGCGCCGCCGGAGCGTCTCCGTCGAGGCTCTTGCGGAGCTCCGCGGCGAAGCTCTTGAGCTCGGCGATGTCGGCGATTTGCCGGGCACGCTCGCGGGGGTCGTCGGTGCCGGCGGAGCCGTCGTCGCTCGCGATCAGGCGGAAGCCGTCGGCATAGGGGCCCTGAGCCATGGCGGGGCCGAATCGATCGCGCAGGCGCGCGAGGCCGGCTTTGTCGCCCGACAGCGTCAGCGCCGCCGCCCAGTTGAGCACGATCTGCGCGTCCTTCTTCGCGAGCTTCTGGCCATCCTCCGGCACGTCCACGAGACGGTCGAAGATCCGCGCGGCGTCCTGCCAGGCCTTGGTCTTCCAATAGACGTCGGCGCGGAGCCGGTCGGCGTCGCGGCTCTGGTCGTTGCCGAGCGCGGTCAGCGCCTCGGCCGGACGGTTGAGGTCGATGAGCGCGCGGGCGCGGAGCTGCTGCCGCTGGCGCGCGAGCTCCGGAGCGGCGTCGGCGCCCAGCGGCATGTCCAGCGCCTTGATCGCCGCGTCCGGCCGGTGATCGAGCAGGCGCACGACCGCCAGCTCCGTCGCGGTCCGCGCCTTCGGGGCGCCGGTCAAGCGATTGCCGGCCTGGTCCTCGAGCAGGCTGTCGGCCTGATCCAGAAGATCGACCGCGATCAGGCGATCGGCCAGGTGGCGCACGATCTCATCGCCCTTGCCGCCCGGCGCGCTCACGTCCTTGAATTCCTGATAGAGCGCCAGCGCCTTGAGGGGCGAGATGGCGGCGGCGTTCCTGCCGGTGAAGACCTGGGTAAAGGCTTCGCCCATCTGCGCCTGCACCATCGGCGTCTCCGGATGGCGCGGGAAGTTGACGGCGGCCTGGCGCAAGATGTCGAGGCCGCGGCGGTAGTCGCCGTCTGCAAGCAGCAGCGTGCCGAGCGAGTGGAGCAGGTCGAACTCGAAGGCATCGCCCCGCCAGGAGAAGCGCAACGCGTCGAGCTGCTGGATCGCGTCCGCCCGCGAGATCTTGCCGATCTCGAGGAGCGCCATGGCGCGCTCCTTGAGCGCGCGGGCGCGGCTCGGCCGGTCATCGGAGCGCGCGACCTCCTGCCAGATCTCCAGAGAGCGCGTCAGATCGCCGCGAGATTTCAATTGCAAGCCCTCGAGATAGCGCGCCATCGAGAGGTCGCCCGCGGCCGGCCCGTTCTTGCGCACCATCCGCAGCAGCGTGCCCGCCGCTTCGGAGTTCCCGGTGCGGATCAGCGCCTCGGCGGCCGCGAGATCGAAGCGATCGCGCAGCGCCTTGGGGTAGGCCGAGAGCAGATTTCCGCCGCGCAGGAACAGCGGCGCCGCCTTGCGCCAGTCGCCGTCGGCGGCCGCCAGAGCGCCCCGCCAGAGCGCAACCTCGGCCTCCCGGTCGAGGGTCGGGCGGTTCAGCTCCTGCGCCGCCTGCTCGCGGTCGCCGTTCAGGAATGCCGCGGCGCCGCGCATGGCGCGCACCACTCGGTCGGCGGCAAAAGCGGGATCGTCGCGCTCGATGGCGTCCAGAACGCCCAGGGCTTCCGCGGCATAAAGCCGCGCAAAATAGAATTCCGCGAGCGCGAGGCGAGGCTGCGAGCGCTGGCTCGCGGGCGTGGTCGACACCACCCGCTCGAGCTCGCTGCGGCGATCGAGGAAGGGCTGGCTCGGCGGACCCGCCCAGGCCGGAAAATCGAACACCCGAAATGCGTTCTCGGCACTGCCGAGAAGCCGATCCGCGTCGCCCGACAGCACCAAGCCCCCGGGGCCCGTCACTTCGACCCCGCTCGCAACCAGCTTGGCGGACACGCCCTCGAGGTTCGGGCGTAGGACCAGGCCTTGCGCCGAGGTCAGCGCGCGGAACTCCACCACGCTGTTCTCCGATGCGAGCCCATGGCCGACCTCGAAGGTCGGCACCACCAGGAGCCGGTCGCCCACCTCGGGATCGTTCAGGACGACAGGCTCCGACGAGCCCTGCAGCTCGAACACCATGCGCGCCGGCCGCGCGTCGGGCTGGGCCGAAACGGTGACGGGCGCCTCGGCCCGGAATTCCTGCGCCTTCAAGTCGAGCACCCATTCGTTCTCGACCCGGCGAATCGTAGGCTCGAGGCCGCGCCGCGTTATCACGCGAAGCACGGTGGCGGCCGCATTCGGAACCTGCTCCACGCGCTCGATCGCGGCCTTGCCGCGCTCTCTGAGCTCGGTGAGATCGGGCTCCGCGGCAGCGCTGAACACGACCCAGAGCGCGCCCGCGCGGCGGAATACCGCAAGCGGCACCGGCTTCAGCCAGGCGAAGCGCAGGCTCGCGATGTCGCTCGCGGCGGTGTAATGGACCGCGAGCGCAGGCGGCGGGGCCGGCGGCGGCGCCGAAACGACGGGCTGGTCGGCGGCCTCCGCGGATGGGGCCGGCACCAAGCGCTGCGGCATCCCGCCGCTCTTCTCGTCCGGCTTCGCGGGCGGAGGCAGCGCGCTCTTCGAGCCGGATCCGGCGGAGGGCTCGATGAGCTCGGGCGGCGGGACGACCGGCGACGCCGGTTGCGCCGCCGCGGGCGGAGCGGCGGTCGGTTTGGCGCGAGATCCGCGGGGCTTGGGCTCGTCGGCCTTCGCGGCCGCCGCCGTGCCGCCGAGCAGATCGAGCACGATGTTGTCCTCGTCGCTGCGGAAGTGCCTGAGCTTGGTGCCCTCGGGCAGATGGAGCGTGAGCGTGGTCCCGCTCGCGTCGTCCGCGATCTCCGCGAGGACGCCCGGAGCCGCCGCGCCGATGCGGTCGGTGTCGATCGCGACGGGCCGCGGGAAGTGCACGCGCACCCCGCCCTCGCCCTCGGTCAGCGTGTACGCGCGCTTCCACTCGAGAACCAGCCGGCGATAGCCCTCGTGCTCGCCCGAGCGAACGGCGACCGGCGTCCGCTCGGCGCCAGAAGGCGCCGGCGCGGACGCAACCGGCTCCTTCGGCGGCGCGGGGCTCGCCTTGGCCACGGGCGTCTTCGCCGCGTCGGTTTGGCGCGCCGCCTTGCGGGCAGCGCCGGTCGCCGCCTCGACGAGGTCGATCGCGATGGTATTGCCTTCGGTGAAGGTCTTGAGCGTGACGGGCCGCTTCAGCCGGGCGGTCAGCGTGGTGCCGTCGGCACCGAGACTCACGCTCTCGACGTAGGAGCCGATGTTCTCGGTGATCGTGCCGAAGCTGGCCTCGAGCCCGCGCTCGAAATGGATCGTCAGCGTGCCGCCGTCGACCTTGGCGTCATAGCCGACCGGCGCCGGCCAGTCGAAGGCGATGCGTCCGTAGTGCTCGTGCTCGGCGGCGCGGACCTTGACGGCGTCGGCGCCGCGGGCGGCGCCGAGCGGAACCGCGACCGCGATAGCCAGACCGAGGACGGCACACAGTCGCTTCATCATCACCTCAATTCTTGAGGAGCGGTGCCCGGGATACGCACGAGCCTATTTCAGGTTCGCCAGGATGGCGTCGATGTCGTCCTGCTTGTTGGCTTCCTGGGGTAGCTGCGGTCCGTGCAGCAGGTGGCTGTCGTCGCCGGAAACGGGTGCGCTGGGCGCCGGGACCGCGGCCGACGCGGCCGGCGCCTTGACGCCGTCGCCGAACGCATGGAGCAGCGCGTCGATCTTTTCCTCGATATGCTTCAGCGCGCGCACCACCTTGGTGATGCGCTGCCCGGTCACGTCCTGGAAATTGCAAGCCTCGTAGATCCGCGTCGCGATGTTCCGGATCTCCTCGCCAGCCTCGGCGGGCACCGTGCCCGCGACCTTCTCCAAGGACTCCGCGGAGTCGAGGATGACGCCAGTGGCCTCGGCGGTGGCGCCCACGACGGCGTCGAGCTCGTCGGTCGCCATCGGGATGTGCGTGGCGCGGATCTCGTCCGGCCGGATCGCCGCGATCTCGCGCTTGGCGGACTGGATATAGTCCGCGAGCTTCTGCAGCTCCTGATAGAGCTTGAACTCCGTGAGCGAGACATCGCCCGAGAGACTTTTCATCACCGCCTCGACGACGGCGGCGATATCGGCGGTGCTCGCGAGCGTCGAGGTATCGAGCGTCTCGAGCGTCCGCTTGAGCGCCGTTTCTTTTGTCGCTTTGGACATTGCGCCCGGCTCCTGGCTTGTGCAGCGGACTTAGAAGTTGCCCCAGATCGCCGTCAGCTTCTGCTTCAGCGTCGCGGCGTTGAACGGCTTGACGATGTAGTTCGTGACTCCCGCCTCTTTCGCGGCGACCACGTTCTCGGTCTTGCTCTCCGCGGTGATCATGATGAAGGGGATCTGCTTCAGCTTGTGATCCGCCCGCACTTCCTTCAGGAGCTGCAGGCCCGTCATCGGCTCCATGTTCCAGTCCGAGATCACCAGGCCGTAATTGCGCTCGCGCAGTTTCATGAGCGCGGTGCCGCCGTCGGTCGCCTCGTCCACGTTCTCGATGCCGAGCTGCTTCAAGAGATTGCGGATGATCCGGAGCATCGTCTTGTAGTCGTCGACGATGAGGACGTTCATATTCAGATCGAATGCCATTTCCCACTCCCGACGAACCCGGCGGCTTGGCCCCCGTGCTGTTCTAAAAGGATTCGGTTAAGGTCGCGTTAAGTGAAGTTGCATCAAGGGCTTGCGGGCTTGCCCGCGGGGCGCTGCTGCCGGCGCTCGATCAGAGCCGCGGTGACGCCCTTCGCCTTGGTCGGATCCATGCTGGCGAGGATGGGCGCGGCCTTGGCCTCCTTCATCTGCTCGAGCACGTCGAGCACCGTGGGCGTGTCGAGCTCCTCGAAGATGCGCGCGGCCTCGCGCGGCTTCATGGTCTCGTAGATCTTCACCAGGCCCTTGAGGCGCTCGTCGCCCTGGCGCTTTTGCTGATCGACGAGGCCGCCGATCTCCTGCTCCATCGACTTGAGCTTGGCGAGCTTCTCGTCGACGCGCTGCTCGGCGGCCTTGATCACGACCTCCTGCTGCGCCATCTCCTGCGCGCGGCGATCGAGCGTGGCACGCCGCTCGGAAAGCTTCTGCAGCACCTCGATCTCCGACGGGCTCATCATCAAGGGGTCGGCGGCCGGCACCGAGCCGTCCTTGCTCTTGGCATCCGGCGGAGCCGTGCCCGCTGTATCGCCTCCGGCGTTGGCCTCCGTCGCGCCCGCGGGTGTGCCCGCATCCGCTGCGGCGGCCGCGGGCGCCGCCTGACCGGCCGTCTGCGCCCGGACGACTTCCCAGACGTCGGACACCTTGAGTCCCAGCAGCACTACAGCCGCCGCGAGCAATACCGGAATGAGGCGGAGCTTCATGGACGCGGGCCGACTCAGCGCCGCCCGCCGAGCGCGCGGAGGAGCTCGCGCTCCGCCCGGGAGATTTGCGACGGACGGTCCTGCGCTTGCGTGTCGGGAGCGGCGTGAAGCTGCGCGACTTTGCCGCCGGCGCTCGCGCGCGGGGCCGGCATTTCGGCGACGCGCGGCGCTTCCTCGCGCCGCGCGCGGATCGTGCCTTCGAGCCGATCGGCCGTGGAGCCGCCGCGCTCGATGAGATAGTGCAGATCGTCGCGCAGCGAGCGGCCGGCCGCGAGCTCCTTCTCGAGATCCCGCCCCACCTCCTCGGTGGCCTGCCGGAGCCCGGCAATGCCGGCTTGGGCATTGCTCGAAGCGATGTTCAGGCCTTTGATCAGCTCCTCGAGCTTCGCTCTGTCCTCTCTCAGGACGCCCAAGCGTCGATTCAGCACCGCGACATAGCCGATGGTGGCGATCAGAAGGAAAGCGACCGTGATGTCGCTGATCAGCGTCGTTGTCATGTCTGTCCCTTGTTCCTGTCGTGCTTCTCGAAGATTCGGACGGCGATGTTCCCTCCCTTGCGGCCCATCTTGCCCGTGAACATCGGCAGTTCGCCGCAAACCAGGCCCACGTCGGAATGCGAATCGGCGTTGAGCATCACGCGCGACCCGACTTTCCAGTTGATCACGTCCTGGAGCGAGATCTCGAAGGTGTCGAGCACCGCCTCGATCGCGATGTTGGTGTGCCAGAGCTCGCCCGCGAGATGCGCTTCCCAGATCGAGTCGCGTCCGAACTTCTCGCCGAGGAAGCCCTGCAGCAGGATCTCGCGCACGGGCTCAAGCGTCGCGTAAGGCAGCAGGACCTCGAGCCGCCCGCCGCGGTCCTCCATGTCGACCCGGAGCCGCGCGAGCACCGCCGCGTTGGCGGGCCGGCCGATGGTGGCGAAGCGCGGATTGGTCTCCAGCCGCTCGAAGCGGAAGGTGACGGGGCTCAGCGGATCGAAGGCGCCGGAAAGATCGGAGAGCACCACCGCGATCAGTCGCTCCACCAGGTTGCGCTCGATCGTGGTGTAGGGCCGGCCCTCGATGCGCATCGCGGCCGTGCCGCGGCGTCCGCCGAGCAGCACGTCGACGATCGAATAGATCAGGGCGCTGTCGATGGTGATCAGGCCGAAATTGTCCCATTCCTCGGCCTTGAGCACCGCGAGCATGGCCGGCAGCGGGATCGAGTTGAGATAGTCGCCGAATCGGATCGAGGTGATGTTGTCGATCGAGACCTCGACGTTGTCCGAGGTGAAGTTGCGCAGGCTCGTGGACATCATGCGCACGAGGCGGTCGAACACCACCTCGAGCATGGGCAAGCGCTCGTAGGAGACCAGCGCGGAATCGATGATCGCGCGAATGCCGGAGTTGTCGCGGCCGCGCGACTCCGAATCGTCGACGCCCAGCAGGCTGTCGATCTCGTTCTGATTGAGCACCCGCGCCTGGGTCGGCTCGGCCTCCGTGGCCGCGGCGCCGTCAGCGCCGGCGGCACCGTCGCCCTCCGACATCGCGGCCCATTCGGCGGCGAGCTTGTCTTCCTCTTCCTGCTTCGTGTCTGCCGTCATCGACGATGCTTTCCCCTCGCCTCGGTTCGCGGCGCTTACTGCACCAGCATTTCCTTGAACAGAACGTCCTTCACCTTGACGGGCGAGGCCGCGGCATTGACGCGCGCGAGCAGTTCCTCGCGCAGGCGATAGATGCCGCCGGATCCCCGGAGGTCCTCGACCCGGAGCTCCCGCAGATAGACCTGGAAATTGTCGATGATGCGCGGCATCACGGCCTGGATCCGCGCGGTGTCGGTCTGGTCCTCGAGGTCGAGGCTGATGGAGATCTTGAGGAAGCTCGCCTTCCGGCCGGTCGAGTTCAGATTGACCAAGAGGTCCGGCAGATCGAAGAACACGCTCGGCTTTGGCGGCGGCGCGGCCGCCTCGGCCGTCTCGACCTTAGGCGTGGTGCCGAGCAGCTTGCCCACGATCCCCGTGAAATAGAGCACGCCGCCCGTGCCGGCGATCAGCAGCAACCCCGCAGCGCCGAGGATGATCAGCCGGCGCTTGCCGCCGAAGCGGGATTTCGGAGCTTCCTCTCCCGCCTCATCCGCTGCCACGTCCTTGTCGTCGTCGAGCGTGCGGTCGGTCATTGGTCCCTGGATCGAGAAGTGGCACGCCAAGCGGGCGAGTTCGCATGCGGGACCCTAGGGCTATCTAGTTAAGAAGTGGTTGAGCGCGTCCACCGATTCGAGCGCGGACCGGAGGCTCCCGCCGGGGCAAGAACTGCCGGGCAAGGCCGGTCAAATCGGCACGAATGACGACGGCCCGGCAGAGGGCGGAAGTCGCGGCAATCCACGGCGGGCCGAGGGTTTCGGTCCCTGGCACGAGCCGTGCATTGGGTGGCCCGGACAACCGCAACCGCTTGACCCGCTACGGACATGAACGACGCCAGCTCAGTCGCCCTCTCTGCTCAATTGGCGGTCCTGCACCAGACCGACGTGATCGCCAACAACCTCGCGAACCTCTCGACCACGGGGTTCAAGGCTCAGCACGTCGCCTTTACGCAGTATCTGAGCCAGACCAGCGACGGCACACCGATTTCCTACGTGCAGGAAGCCGGGACCGCGCGCGATCCGAGCGAGGGTCCCATCACCCAGACCAGCAACCCGCTCGATATCGCGATCCGAGGCGACGGCTATTTCACGATCCAGACACCCCTCGGCGAGCGCTTCACGCGCAACGGCCACTTCCAGCTCGATGCCGACCGCCAGATCGTCACCAGCCAAGGCTATCCCGTCCTGTCCGACAACGGCTCGCCGGTGGTCATTCCCGATGGCTCGGGCGAGATCACCATCGGCGCCGACGGCAGCGTCAGCACCAACCAGGGCAGCGTGAGCAAGATCGGGATCGTGTCATTCCCGGACCAGCAGGCGATGACGGAGACGGCCGGCGGCCTCTATACGACCGCCCAGGTGCCTCAGCCCGCCACCGACGCCAAGCTCATGCAGGGCTCGATCGAGGGCTCGAACGTCGAGCCGATCATCGAGATCACCCGGCTGCTATCGGCCGAGCGCAACGTCGACTACGCCAAGACATTCATCAACGCCGAGGCGACCCAGGTGAGCAACGCGATCGATCGCCTCGGCAAGACCGTCTAACCCAGAGCGAGAACCGAACCCATGCGCGCCCTCAACATCGCCGCCACCGGTATGCTGGCTCAGCAGCTCAACGTCGAGGTCATCTCGAATAACATCGCGAACCTCAACACGACTGCCTTCAAGCGCCAGCGGGCGGAGTTCCAGGACCTGCTCTATCAGGACCAGCGCCCGGTGGGCGCGCAGTCGTCCGACAACGGCAACCTGGTGCCGGTCGGCGTCCAGGTCGGCTCCGGCGTCAAGGCCGCGGCGATCTATCGCATCACCGAGCAGGGCACGATGCTCAACACCAACAATCCGCTCGATATGGCGATCCAGGGCCGCGGCTACTTCCAGGTGCAGATGCCCGACGGCACCACCGCCTACACGCGCGCGGGCTCGTTCCAGCTCAGCGCCACCGGCGAGATCGTCACCGCCGACGGCTACATCGTGGATCCCGGCATCACGCTCCCCAACAACACGGTGGCGGTCACCGTCAACGCCAGCGGTCAGGTGCTGGCGCAAATCGCCGGCCAGACCACGCCCCAGACCGTGGGCCAATTCCAGTTGGCGGCCTTCCCGAACGAGGGTGGACTGGAGCAGCTCGGCGGCAACCTGCTCAAGGAGACGCCGGCCTCGGGCTCTCCGACCACCGGCAACCCGGGCGCGACCGGGTTCGGCCAGCTCCAGCAGGGCTTCGTCGAGACCTCGAACGTCAACGTGGTCTCCGAGATCACCAACCTGATCACCGCGCAGCGCGCCTACGAGATGAACTCGAAGGTGATCTCGACCGTCGACAGCATGTCGCAGACCCTGACCCAGATGCAGTGAGATCCCATTGTCATGATGCGTTTCCTCGCGGCACTTCTTCTGCTCCTGATGCTCCCGCTCCCAGCGGCGGCGGCGCCCTTGCTCAAGCCGGCGGTCACGGTGCGCGAGCCGGTGATCCGTCTCGGCGACATCTTCGACGACGTGGGCGAGCGCGCGCAGGTCGCGGTCGCCACGTCTCCGCCGCCCGGCAGCCGGATGGTGCTGGGCTCGAGCTGGCTCGCCGCTCTCGCGGACTCTCAGCACATCGGCTGGCAGCCGACGTCGCGCTTCGACCAGGTCGTGGTGGAGCGCGCCAGCCGCGAGATCGGCGCCGACGAGATCTCTCAGCGCCTGCTCGACGCGCTGGCGGACCGCACGCCGGTCGCGAACGCCGAGATCAAGCTCGACACGCCCGCGCCGCGCCTCTCGGTCGCCGCCAGCGACACGGGTCCGCTCGCGGTCGACGGACTCACCCTCGACCCTCGCAGCGGCCGCTTCTCCGCCTTCGTTTCCGTGAGCGCGACCGACGACGCCGGGGAGCGTGCGCGCGTCAGCGGCCGGCTCATCCGCATGGCCGAAGTGCCGGTGCCGGCTCGGCTTCTGGCGACGGGCGAGACCATCGGAGCACGCGACATCACTACGGCGACGCTGCGCGCCGACCGCGTAAGCGCCGATATGCTGCTGCAGACGAGCGACCTCGTCGGTAAATCGCCGCGTCACTCGCTCCGCCCCGGCGAGCCCGTGCGCGCGAGCGACGTCGAGGTGCCTCTGGTGGTTCACCGCGGCACGCTCGTCACCATCGTCCTCGAGACGCAGGCGCTCCGGCTCAGCGCCGAAGGCAAGGCCATGGACGACGGCGGCATGGGCGCCGTCATCCGGGTCGCCAACACCAAATCGAGCCGCGTCATCGACGCCGTGGTTGCCGGGCCTGGCACGGTCACGGTCGCCGCCGCACCCTAAGGAGCTCCGCGATATGCGCGCCCGTCATTCCCGAATCGCCTATCTCGCGCCGCTGCTGGCGCTGAGCCTCGCCGCTTGCGGCACCGCGACCAAACTCTCCCAGATCGGCGAGACGCCGCCGATGACCACGATCCAGGATCCTCAGCAGCAGCCGGGCTACCGGCCGGTCTCGCTGCCGATGCCGCAGCCGATCACCGGCGAGCGGCGGCCGAGCTCGCTCTGGCAGGCCGGCAGCCGCGCCTTCTTCAAGGATCAGCGCGCCGCCAACATCGGCGACATCCTGACCGTGCTGATAACTTTCGACGAGAAGGCGCAATTCGACAACAACACGCAGCTGCAGCGGGCGGGCACCAGCCAGATGGCGATACCGCAGCTCTACGGGCTGCAGACCCAGATCGCGAAGATCTTGCCCAAGGCCGCCAATGTCGCGGACCTCGTCGACACCAGCGGCAA
The DNA here is from genome assembly GCA_035604335.1 of Allostellaceae bacterium. GTDB lineage: Bacteria > Pseudomonadota > Alphaproteobacteria > ATCC43930 > CGMCC-115725 > DASZHJ01. The sequence goes on from DATNIT010000046.1 coordinate 14,386, forward strand.
GAGCTCTCAAAACGCCACCACCGAGGTGAAGCGCGAGGAGCAGGTCAGCCTCAGCGTCGCCGCCGAGGTGACCCAGGTGCTGCCGAACGGCAATCTCGTGGTCAATGGCCGCCAGGAGATCCGGGTCAACTACGAGGTCCGGGAGCTGCAGATCGCCGGCGTGATCCGGCCGCAGGACATCAGCTCCACCAACACGATCAATTACTACAAGCTCGCGGAGGCCCGCATCTCCTACGGCGGCCGCGGCCAGCAGACCGACATGCAACAGCCCCGCGTCGGCCAGCAGGTGCTCGACATCATCAATCCGTTCTGAGGCGCGTGGGCCGCTACTGCGGCTGCTCCGAGGAGTGCGCCGGTCGCACGCGGCGCCGGCGAGCCGTCGCTTCCTTGAGCCGGCTCGATTGCAGCTCGCCCGCGGCTTCCAGCACCGGATAGGCCACGGAGCAGATGTGCGAGTGGATGCGCTTCAAGTCGCGGAGCACGTCGAGGTGCAGCGAGCTGGTCTCGAGGCTCTCGGGGCGCCCCTCGCGCAGCCGCGCGAAATGACCCTCGGCGGCGGCGCGCTCGACCTCGCGGATCTGCACCTTCTCCCGGAGGAGCTGGCGGGCGATCGCGACTTCCCCGGACATGAACACGCCGAGCGCGAGCTTCAGACTGTCGACCACGCGCTGATGCAGCGCGGCAATGTCGGCGGCGCCCTCGTCGGAGAACTTGAACCGGTTCTTGATCTTCTTGCTGGCGAGCTCCATCAGGTTCTTGTCGATGATGTCGCCGATGTGCTCGAGGTTGATCGAGAAGGCGATGATCTCCATCGCGCGCTGGCCGTTCTGCCCGTCGAGGCTCTCGCGGGTGATCTCGGTCACGTAGAGCTTGATCGCCTCGTGGAGCCGGTCGACCGCGTCGTCCATGCGCTCGATGTCGCTCACGAGACGGCGATCGTCGGTCATGAAGGCGGTCATCGTCTGACGCAGCATCGCCTCGACGATGTCGCCCATGTGCATGACCTCGCGCGCGGCGCAGGTGAGCGCGATGGTCGGCGTGGCGAGCGCCGACGGATCCAAGTAGAGCGGGGTCGACGGGTCGGACGCCTTCCGCCGCTCCGGCATCAACCGGATCAGCAGGGACGCCATCCGATTGAGCGGCAGGATGAAGAGCGCCGCGAGCACGAGGTTAAAGGCCGTGTGGAAGTCGGCGGCCTGGCGCGCGGGATTGAGATCGATCGAGGCCATGAGACCCGCGATCGAATGCAGGAAGGGCAGCACCAGCGCGCATCCGACCAGCCGATTGATCAGGTTGCCGACCGGCAGGCGCTGGGCCATCGGATCGCCTGACCCGCCGGCGGCGAAGACCGGGTTGATCGCGCTGCCGAGATTGGCGCCGAGCACCAGCGCGATCGCGGCGACCGGCGTCACGAAGCTCGAGTAGGCCAGCGACATCGCCAAAACCACCACCGCCACGCTCGAGTGCGCGGCCCAGGCGAAAACGATGCCCAAGAGCACGCTCAGGATCGGCTCGGCGGTGACCGCGGCGAGCAGCGCGCGCACGCCCGGCGCATTCTCCGCCGGCGCCAGCGTGCCCAGAAGGATGTGCAGCGACAGCAGCATCAGACCGAGCCCGATCGAGACCCTGCCAAGATCGCGAACGCGCGTGCGCGTGCTGTGCTTGAACGCGATCAGGCCGGTCAGCAGCAGCACCGGCGATACCGCGGACACGTCGAAGGACAGGACCTGCACGATGAGCGTCGTGCCGACGTTGGCGCCCAGCATGATCGCGAGCGCGGAGGCGAGCGTGACCACGCCGTCCGCGGTGAACGAGGTCGTCATGAGCGCGGTGGCCGTGCTGCTCTGCAGGAGAGCGGTCACCACCAACCCGAAGGCGAAGGCGCGGAACCGATTGCGGAGCGCGCGGCCCAGGAATCGGCGCAGCTCCGCGCCGTAGGCGCGCATGATCCCGCTCTGGACCATGTGCAGGCCCCAGAGGAGCAGCGCCACGCCGCCTACGAGGTCGAGGAGGACGATGCCACCCACCGCCGGATTCCCTCCAGAAGTCGCGCGTCAAACCTTGCCTTGCTCCGCTCGAACGCTACGCCGAGACGTTTACGCGCGAAAGTCCATTCTGTGGCCTCGCGAGCGGCCCAGACCGGGTAAGGTGGCGCTTCTAGCAAGGACAGAGAGGAGGCGCCGTGTGATGGATCTGAGCAAACTGGACTTGGCCGTGCTCGCACGGCAGCTCGGTCACCCCGAGGGAGAGATCGGCAAGGCCGTCGGCGAGTATATGAGCGCGAATAATGCCGGCGTCAGCGCGGCGGCTTGGCGGCGCCTCGGCTTGCAGCCGCGGGACCGGGTCCTGGAGATCGGCTTCGGCAACGGCAAGCTGATCCCCGCGCTCCTTGCGCTTCAGCCCGACCTCGCCTACACGGGCATCGACATCTCCGAGACCATGATGGCGGAGGCCAAGGCCTTCAATCGCACGCTCCTCGAGGCTGGCCGAATCGACCTGAAGCTCGCCTCCGTGGACGCCATGCCGTTTCCCGCGGGCAGCTTCGATCGCGCCGTGGCCGTGAACGGGCATTATTTCTGGCCGGATTTGCCGCGAGCGCTTGGCGAGCTCCATCGCGTGCTGCGGGCGGATGGCGTCCTGGTCCTGGCCGGCATCACGCCCGAGGCGGCAGCGACGCTGCCGATCGTCCAGCACGGCTTCCGGGTCTACGACCAGCCGCGGCTGGAGGAGATGCTCCGCCGCGCCGGCTTCCGCTCGGTCGACGCGGAAATCCACCGCGAGCTGACGCAGCGCCTCGAGGGCGGACGCCACGAGCGCAGCTATAGCCTGGTACGGGCGGCGGCTTGAGGTTTGCTGCCACGTAATCCTCTGTCGCGTATAGCCCCTCGCCCACGAAGTGGGAGAGGGAGGTACCCGTTGCAAAGCAACGGGAGGGTGCGGGGAGTTACGCTCGACAGCCGGATGGCTAACACCCTCACCTTCCCGCTAACGCGGGAGAGGGGACTGCATGCACCGATCATGCTGGCAGACCTGCCGGCGATGACCCGCGCTCAATCCTCGCGGTGGGTGCGCTCCATGCGCTCGTGCCGCTCTTGCGCCTCGAGGCTCAGGGTCGCGATCGGCCGCGCCTCGAGCCGGCGCAGACTGATCGGCTCGTCGGTCTCCTCGCAGTAGCCGTAGGTGCCGTCCTGGATCCGCTCGAGAGCGGCGTCGATCTTGGCGATGAGCTTGCGCTCGCGGTCCCGCGTCCGAAGCTCCAGCGCGCGCTCGGTCTCGAGCGAGGCGCGGTCGGTGATATCGGGCTCCGAGAGGCTTTCTTCCTTGAGGTGGATCAGGGTCTCGCTGGATTCTTCCAGCAGCTCCGTCCGCCACCGCAGCAGCTTCTGGCGAAAGTATTCGAGCTGGAGCGGGTTCATGAACTCTTCACCGTCCGATGGACGATAGTCGGCCGGAAGGCTGGTCGGCATTACCTACTCCGTGAAGCGCCAAGGTTCTCGAAGCGCGCGCGAGTATAGGGATGCGGCCTTGCCGGAGCAAGCATGAGCGCACGCCATTAAACCATTGAAAAATCAACAACTTCCGTTTTTGATTATGACGACATCGTGAGCTTGGCGAGCTCGACCTTGGCGCGCAGATCGATCTCGTCGAGCACGGCCAGGAGCCGCGGATCGTCCACTAGGCCGCGCTCGCTGGCGACGACTCGCTGCAGCTCGGAGAGCTGACCGGGCGACAGACTGCCCGAGAGCAGCGCCAAGCGAAGATCGTCGAGCCGATCGAGCACGGTGCTGCCGCGCTGCACCGCGCGCCGCCGTTGCGCGAGCGCGTCCGGTACTTCCTGAAGCTGGAACAATCCGTCGACCGGCAGGAGCGGACGCGAGCCCGTCGCGCCGGAGACGGGATGCTCGCCCGATACGGCCGAGCCGAACCCCGTTCCGGCCGCCGATCCCGATTTACCGTCGCGCCGGGGCGAGGCGGGAAGGATCGGCCGGTTCGGATCGATGCGCATGAGGGATAAAGAGCATGTCCTTGCGAAGTCGGGCGAGCATCGCGCGGCAGAGTTAAGCGGCGATTAATTTCGGCTCGGCAAAGCCTGCCCGAGCGTCGGCAGGCTTTGCCGGCGGCGCCTCCCGGGAGTGGGCATAACGCCGCGTAAAGCTTGGGATTCCGCGGCTCTCGAGGCTGGCACGGGCTTCGCATGAAGGGCTGCGACATAGAAGGCATTGCCGCCGGGAAACCATGCTCAACGCCCCTCGCCTGCTCCGCCGCCTCGGCCTCGCGCTCCTCGCGCTCGCGGCCATCGGCATCGCCAACCCCGCCCACGCGGTTTCCCGCATCAAGGACATCGCGGAATTCGAGGGCGTGCGCGACAACATGCTGGTGGGCTACGGCCTCGTGGTCGGGCTCGACGGCAGCGGCGATACCCTCAACAACGCCATCTTCACCCGCGAGAGCCTGATCGGCATGCTGGAGCGCCTCGGCGTCAACGCCCGCGACACCAGCTTGCGCACCAAGAACGTCGCCGCCGTCATGGTGACGGCGACGCTGCCGCCCTTCGCCCGCCAGGGCGGGCACATCGACGTCACGGTCTCCGCGTTGGGCGACGCCAAGAGCCTGCTCGGCGGCACCTTGCTGGTGACGCCGATGCTGGGCGCCGACGGCGAGGTGTACGCGGTCGCCCAAGGCACCGTCGCGACCGGCGGCATCGCCGCGAAGGGCCAAGCGACCTCGGTGACCAAGGGCGTGCCGACCGCGGGCCGCATCTCCAGCGGCGCCATCGTCGAGCGCGAGGTCGGCTTCGAGCTCGCGAAACTCAAGACCGTGAACCTCACCCTGCACAACCCCGATTTCACCACCGCGCGGCGCGTGGCGCAGGCCATCAACGCTTTCCTGAAAGGTCCGGCCGCCCGGCCGCTCGATCCCAGCACCGTGCTGCTCACCGTGCCCGGCGAGTTCAAGGGCGACGTGGTGTCCCTGATCACCGATATCGAGCAGCTTCGCGTCGAGCCCGACCAGCCCGCGCGCGTGGTCATCGACGAGCAGAACGGCGTGATCGTCATGGGCGAGAACGTGCGGATCAGCACGGTCGCGGTGGCGCAGGGCACGCTCACCGTCCGCGTCACGGAGACGCCCCAGGTGTCGCAACCGAACCCCTTCGCGCCCGGCGGCGTCGCCACCACCTTCGCGCCCGGCACCGCGACCACCTCCAACAGCTCGACAACCCCCAGCGGCTCGACGAGCTCCAGCTCGTCGACCCCGGATGGCACGCAGTCGCCGGGGCTGCCCGGCGCACCCGGCCGCGGCGGCGTGCAGTTCGCGCCCGGCGGCGGCGGCCAGACCGTCGTCGTGCCGCGCACAAACGTACAGGTCGACGAGCAGTCGGACCGCCGCATGGCCGTCCTGCCGGCGGGCGTGACCCTCCAGGAGCTCGTCAACAGCCTCAACGCGCTCGGCGTGGGCCCGCGCGACATGATCAGCATCCTGCAGGCGATCAAGACCGCGGGCGCGCTGCAGGCCGAGATCGAGCTGATGTGATGGACGCCAGCAAGCCCATCCTGCCGCCGCTGCCCGGGGCGCAAGCCCCGGCGGCGCCCAATCCCGCCGCCGGTGCACAGGATCCGTCCGGCGCGGCGAAGGTCGCGCAGGACTTCGAGGCTTTCTTCCTGGCGCAGGCCATGGACAGCATGTTCGCGGGCATCGAGAGCGACAAGCTGTTCGGCGGCGGCGAGGGCGAGAACGTCTACAAGTCGCTGCTCAGCCAGGAATACGCCAAGGTCGCCGCCAAGAGCGGCGGCGTGGGGATCGCCGACGCCGTGCAGCGCGAGATCCTGCGCATGCAGGAGGCCCAGAAGAAATGACCGCCCTTGCCCAACGCAGCACGCAGCCGTGCTCGACGCCCGATCTGATCGCGGTATCGAACGCGCTCGCCGATCTCCTCGAGCGGGAGACCGCGGCGCTCGCCGCCATGCGTCTCAAGGACGCGACCGCGCTCAAGGACGAGAAGGCACGGCTCACGCGGCGCTACCGCGCTCACCTCGAGGAGCTGCGGGCCAAGCGGACGGCGCCGCCGGCGCGGCACTCGCCGGAGCACGTGGAACTGCTGACCGCGGCGACCCGGCTTGCCGATGTCGCCGCCGAGAACGAGCGCGCCCTGCGCGCTGGCCGCGCCGCGGTCGAGCGCGTGGTGGCCGCGATCGCGGAGGCGGTGAGCTCGAACCAAAAGCGGGTCGCGAGCTACGCCCCGCCCCGTCACGCACCGCCGCGGCCGCGTGCCATAGCCGGCGTCGCTTTCGATAGCCGGCTCTGACGGAGAGCCCAGCCCCATGGACGTCACGCTCTCGCTGCAGAATGCGCTGACCGGCCTCCAGGCCGCGCAGACCAATCTCTCGGTCATCTCCAACAACATCACCAACGCCCAAACTCCCGGGTATTCCCGGGAGATCGTGCCGCTCAGCAGCCAGATCGTGGGCGGGATCGGCGCCGGCGTGACGATCGGGGTGACACAGCGGCAGATCGACAACAACCTCGCCAACAGCGCGCGGCAGCAGGACACCACCACCAGCGCGGCGACGACGCTCAACACCTACTTCCAGCAGATTCAGGGCCTGTTCGGTCAGGTGAACGACGGCAACTCGATCGGCGACCTCTTCAACAAGTTCTCGAGCGCCTTGCAGACGCTCTCGACCTCGCCGGAAGATCCGATCGCCCAGCAGACCGCGGTCGCGGCCGGCCAGAGCATGGCCCAGAAACTCAATTCGACGTCGGCCGGCATTCAGCAAATCCGCGCCGGCACCGATAGCCAGATCGCGACCGACGTCCAGACCGTGAACACCGCGCTGCAGAACATCGCGCAGTACAACCAGGCGATCACCCACGCCAAGGCGACGGGACAGTCCACCGCCGCGCTCGAGGACCAGCGCGACCAGGCGCTCGGCACGATATCGAACCTGATGGGCGTGCAGGACTTCGTGCGGCCCGACGGGACCATGGTGGTGCTCACGACCACCGGCAAGATCATGGTCGACAGCAGCGCACAGACCCTGAGCTACACCCCAACCGGAACCGTGACCGCCACGTCGACACTGTCGCCGCTTAAGATCGGCAATATCGACGTCACCGCGGACACGACCACCGGCGAGATCGGCGCCTTGCTGTCGCTCCGCGACACGCAGCTCCCGAACCTCACCGCGGAACTGAACCAGTTCACCAAGCAACTCTTCAGCGCCGCACAATCGGCGAATCTCGGGACCACGAACAGCGGCCTCGGCGCCACGAACGACGCCCAGCATTTCTTCGCCGGCGTCGACCTCACCAACGGCGTCGACAACGCAGCCACGATCCAAATCCATCCCGATCTCGTCGGCAATCCGAGTCTGCTCGACGGTCCCGCCGCCAATCCCGACCCATCGATTACCCAGGCGCTGTCGAACGCCGTCAATGCGCCGATCGCGTTCGCCGCGGCCGGCAACTTCGCCAGCGGCACCACCGTGACGCTCTCGACCTACGCCGCGCAGATCCTGGGCCAGACCGCGAACGCCACCGCCGCGGCCTCCGACAATTCGAAGTTCCAGAGCAACCTGCAGACGTCCTTCAACGCGCGCGCCTCGAGCGTGAGCGGGGTCAACGTCGACCAGGAGCTCGCCGACCTGACCGTGTTCCAGAACATGTATGCCGCCTCCGCCCACGTCCTATCGGCGGTCGACAACATGCTCAACACGCTCATGCAGATCCAGTAACCGAGGCTGACGCCCCATGAGCACCGGCACAATCGGCACGTTCGCCCAGCAAAATCAGATGCTGCAGTCGATCCTGCAGCTGCGCAGCCAGGCCAACGATCTCCAGGCCCAGGTCTCGACGGGCCTCAAGAGCCAGAATTACTCCGGGCTCGGCCCCGCCGCGACCCAGGTCGCGAACCTGCAGAGTGCCGTGTCCCACCGCCAGGCCTATCTCGACACCATCGGCACGGTTCAGCAGCGCATCCAGGAGCAGTCGAACGTCCTCTCGACGATACAGGACCTGGCGCAGAAATTCAGCCAGCTGTTGCCCTCGGGCGCATTCAATGCAACGCCCTCGGACATTCAGACGCAGGCGAAGGCGTTGCTGCAGGAGCTCGGCGACTTCCTCAACACGTCGGATGGCAGCCGCTATCTCTTCTCCGGCAGCCTCACCAACACGGCTCCCTTCGTCGCCGCCGACCTGCCGAATCCGGGCTCGCTCGGTACCGCGGTGAACCAGCCGGCGCCAGCGGGCTACTACGCCGGCAACGACACGGCCCAGCAAGCCAAGATCGACGACAACGTCACGATCTCCTATGGCGTCACCGCGGACAATTCCGCCATCGAGAACGTCGTGCGGGTCGCAAACTACCTCGCGAACCTGCCGTCGGGATCGCCGAGCTCGAACAATCCCGCTGATGTCGCCGCCATGAATCAGGCGGCAAGCCTGATGACGCAGGGCGTCGCCGGCCTGCAGCAGATCGAGGGCACCCTCGCCCTGCAGTCCGCGCAGCTGCAGCAAGTCCAGCAGAACCACCAGAACTTCATCAACCTGACCCAGACCAACATCCAAAGCCTGGAATCCGTGGACCCCGCCACGGCGATTACCCAGCTGAATCAAGTCGAGACCAACCTCCAGGCCTCCTACCAGACGGTCAGCGCGCTGCAGCAGCTGAGTCTGGTCAATTACCTGAAATAGCTACCTGCGCTGAAACCCAGAAACTCGGAATTAACCGAGTTCCCCGACACTCCTCCTGGCGGCTCCCGCTTCGCCGCCAAGGCAAATAAGTAAGAAGGTCCCCCGTCCATGCCGTCGAGCCCCTCCGTTTCCCTCCTTGATCGCCCGCTCGCCAAGCGCCGTCCTTCGGGATCGGTGCATCCGATGGGCAACGGCGCGAGCCGTGCCTTCGACGACGGGTTCAAGGAGGCGATCCGGATTTTCGACAACGCCTCCGTGCTGATCACCGGCGGCACCGGCTCCTTCGGCAGGCGGTTCGTGGAGACGCTACTCCGGCACGGCAAGGCCCGGCGCGTCATCGTGTTCTCGCGCGACGAGTTCAAGCAGTACGAGATGCAGCAGCAGCTCTCGGAGCTGCCGAGCGAGACCATGCGCTATTTCATCGGCGACGTCCGCGACGGCGACCGCCTCGATCTCGCGACCCGCGAGGTGGACTATATCGTCCATGCCGCCGCGCTGAAGCACGTGCCCGCCGCGGAGTACAACCCCTTCGAGTGCATTCGCACGAACGTGTCGGGCGCCGAGAACGTGGTGCGCGCCGCGATCCGCAACGGCGTCAAGAAGGTGCTGGCGCTCTCGACCGACAAGGCCGTCAACCCGATCAACCTCTATGGCGCCAGCAAGCTCGCCTCGGACAAGATCTTCATCGCCGCCAACAACTTGAGCGGCTCGGTCGGCACGCGCTTCGCGGTCGTGCGCTACGGCAACGTGGTGGGTTCCCGCGGCAGCGTGATCCCGTTTTTCCGCAAGCTCATCGCCGAAGGCGCGGACCATCTGCCGATCACCGACGATCGCATGACCCGGTTCTGGATCACGCTCCAGCAGGGCGTGAACTTCGTCGTCACGTCGGTCGCGAGCATGCAGGGCGGCGAGATCTTCGTGCCGAAGATCCCGAGCATGCGCATGCTCGACCTCGCGCACTGCCTCGCGCCGGAGCTGCCGACCAAAGTGGTGGGGATCCGGCCCGGCGAGAAGCTGCATGAGGTGATGATCACCGAGGACGACTCTCGCCTCACGCTGGAGCTCGACGATCGCTATGTCATCGAGCCTGCGTTCCGCTGGTGGCAGCGCGAGTCTTATCTGGCCCGCGGCGCCAAGACGGTGCGCGACGGGTTCCGGTTTGCCAGCGACACCAACGAGGATTGGCTCGACGAGCCGCGCCTGACGCGCCTGCTCGAGGAGGCCGGCGCATGAGCGCGCTGCCGCCGCCGATCCTGCCCTACGGCCGTCACGCGATCGACGAGGACGACATCGAGGCGGTGCGATCGGTTCTCTGCGGCGACTGGCTCACCACCGGCCCCACCGTCCGCCGCTTCGAGACGGCGCTTGCCGAGCGCACCGGGGCCGCGCATGCCGTGAGCTGCGCTAACGGCACCGCGGCCCTTCATCTCGCCTGCCTCGCGCTCGACCTGAAGCCCGGCGAGGCCGTGATCGTGCCCGCCATCACGTTCGTCGCGACCGCCAACGCCGCGCGCCTCTGCGGCGCCGAGGTGGTGTTCGCCGACGTCGATCCCGAGAGCGGCCTCATGGAAGCGGCCCATCTGTCCGCGGCCATCGCCGAGGCCGAGCGCCGGGGCATGAAGCCGCGGATCGCGTTCCCCGTGCACCTCGCGGGGCAATGCGCGGATATGGCGGCCATCGCGAAGGTGGCGCGCGCCCACGGCCTCAAGGTGGTCGAGGACGCCTGTCACGCGATCGGCACGGTCGAGTGCCACATGGACGGCAGCGAGATTCCCGTCGGCGCCTGCGCCCATAGCGACATGACCGTGTTCTCGTTCCATCCCGTGAAGACTATCGCCGCCGGCGAAGGCGGCGCGGTCACGACGGAGAGCGCAGAGCTCGCCGAGCGGCTCCGCCGCCTGCGCGGCCACGGCATCGTGCGCGACGAGACCATGTTCGAGGACCGCGTCGAGGCCTTCGAGCAGGCCGTGGTCAATCCCTGGTATTACGAGATGGTCGAGCTCGGCCTCAATTATCGGCTGAGCGACATCAACTGCGCGCTGGCGCTGAGCCAGATGCAGAAGCTCGACCGCTTCGTGGTGATCCGGCGGGCGCTCGCCGCGCTCTACGACGCGCACCTCGCCCGCTTCGCGCCGATCCTGCAGCGCACCCGCCGCCGCGCGGGATCGATGCCGGCCTGGCACCTCTACACCGTGCTGATCGATTTCGAGGCGGCGGGCATCACCCGCGGGCAGCTCATGCGCGATCTCGAGGCCGACGGCATCCGCACCCAGGTGCATTACATCCCCGTGCCGCGCCAGCCCTATTACCGCAAGCTCTATGGCGACATCGCCATGCCCGGCGCCGACGCCTACTACCGCCGCACGCTCTCGCTGCCGCTCTACGTCGGCATGACCGGCCAGGACGTCGAGCGCGTGACACAGAGCCTGGAGCGGTTGCTGCTGCCGCGCGCGGCCGAGCGCCGCCGCGCCGCGCCATGACCACGGCCTGCATCGTCCAAGCGCGCATCGCCTCCACTCGTCTTCCGGCCAAAGTGCTGAAGGACCTGGCGGGAGAACCGGTCCTGGGTCACGTGCTGCGCCGCTGCAAGGCCATTCCCGGCGTCGACGTCGTGGTCTGCGCCACGGTCGACGGCGCCGATGGGGCGGCGATCGAGAGCCTCGCGAAGCACTACGACACGCCGGTCCATCGGGGATCCGAGACCGATGTGCTGGACCGGTATCTCGGCGCCGCGCGGCTGGTCGAGGCCGACGCGGTCGTGCGCGTCACCAGCGATTGTCCCCTCATCGATCCCGCGCTCTGCGGCGACGTGGTCGAGCGCCGGCGCGCCGAGAGCGCGCAGTATGCCGCGAACAATTTCACCTGGGGCTATCCGCACGGTCTCGACTGCGAGATCTTCACCCGCGAGGCGCTCGAAGCCGCCGCCGAGACCGCGACCGAGCCGTACGATCGCGAGCACGTCTCGCCCTGGATCCGCCGCCATCCGAGCTACCGGAAGACCGAGGTGCAGGGCCCGGGTGGGCCCGAGGCGAAATGGCGCTGGACGCTCGACTTCCCCGAGGACCTCGATTTCATGCGCGCGGTCTATTGCTATCTGCCGCCGCCGCCGGAGATGCCGTCCTGGCGCGAGATCGCGGCCGTCGTGGCGGAGCATCCCGAGCTCAGTGCCATCAACCAAGCGCGCTCGCAGCGCTGACCAAGCCGTTGGACGTTCCGACCATGAGCCATCCGACGCCGACCGCCACGCTGTTCCGCACCGACGCCATCCCGGCGACCGGCACGGGCCATGCCATGCGTTGTCTGGCGCTCGCGCAGGCGCTCGCGGTCCACGGCAAGAGCAGCCGCTTCCTCATGACCGGCGTGCCGCCGTTGCTTGCCCAGCGCATCTCGCGCGAGGGATTCTCCATCGAGCCTCACGATCGCATCCTCGGCAGCGACGCAGACGCGGAAGCGACCGTCGACGCCGCCCGGCGCATCGGCGCCGGCTGGATCGTGCTCGACGGCTACGCCTTCACCGATGCCTATATCGGGATCTTGCAGAGCTCCGGCATTCCCACTCTGGTGATCGACGACCTCGGCAAGCTCTCGCGTTATGACTGCGATATCGTCGTCAATCAGAACCTGCATGCGGAGCCGGCGCTCTATCCGAGCGTCGCCCCATCGACGCGCCTCTTGCTCGGAACGCGATACATGATGTTGCGCCACGAGTTCTGGCGATACCGGGCTTCCCGCGGCACCGCTCGCGCCGGCAACCCGCGCATTCTCGTGAGCATGGGCGGCAGCGATCCCGAGAACCACGCGAGCCGAGCCATCGACGCGCTCGAGCGGCTCGCGGGCCGCGGTCTGAAGGCGACCGTTGTGGTCGGCGCCGCCAATCCGCGGAGCGAGATGCTGCGTCGGCGCGCGCAGGAGAGCGCGGCTGACATCACCGTTCTGCACAACGTCGAGGACATGCCAGCGCTCATGCGGGAGGCCGATCTCGCGGTCGCGGCCGCGGGCACTACGGTGTGGGAGCTCGCCTATATGGGCGTGCCCATGCTGGTGGGCTCGACGGTCGAGGCCGAGCGCGTGCTTGCCCGCCGGCTCGCCGAGCACAAGGGCTGCGTCTACGTCGGAGATTTTCGCGACTGCGCGCCGGAGCAGCTGGCCGACGCGATCGAGAGCCTGATCGAGGACAGCGCGCTGCGCCGCGATCTCGCCGCGGCCGCGGGCACTCTGGTCGATGGAAAGGGCGGCGAGCGAATCGTCGCGGCGATGCAGCACGCTGCCCAGGAGGAAGTCACTCATGCCGCATAAGATCGTGGTCACCGGAGGCGCGGGCGTGATCGGCCGCGAACTGATCGGGCGTCTCGTCGCGGGCGGCGCCGAGGTGATGAGCCTCGACCGCGAGCCCATGCCCGACCGCCTGGCAAGCCGCGTCCGCCACGTCCAGGTCGACCTCTCCGAGGGCGGCATGAACGAGATTCGCGCCTTCCAGCCGGAGACCGTCTACCACCTCGCGGCCGCCTTCGAACGCTCGGAGGAAGAGAGCGGCTTCTGGCTGCCCGGCTATCGCGACAACATCGCGGTTGCGCACCGGCTGCACGACACCATCCGCGGGATGCCGGGGCTCAAGACCTATGTCTTCGCCTCGAGCTATCTGATCTACGAGCCCTCGCTCTATCTGCTGGACGCCCCCCGTGAGGTGCCTGTGGCGCTTCGCGAGGATCATCCGATCGCGCCGCGCAATCTCTGCGGAGCGGCCAAGTTCTACGCCGAGACCGAGATGCGGTTCCTGACCGAGGTCGACCGGCTGCCGCTGCGGACCGTCGCCGCCCGCATCTATCGGGTCTACGGCTGCGGGTCCCGGGACGTGGTCTCGCGCTGGGTGCGCGCCTTGATCGCGGGACATCCGATCGAGGTCTATAACCCCGAGAACCGCTTCGATTACATCTTCGCGGGCGACGTCGCCGAAGGGCTGCGGCGCCTCGCCGCGTCCCCCACGGCATCCGGCATCGTCAATGTCGCCACCGGACACTCGCCGAGCATCGCCGAGGTCGCGGCCGCGGTCATGAGCGCGACCGGCGCATCGCCGGCGCTCGTCCAGCATCGCGGCTCCACGGCGCCTTACGAAGCGAGCGGCGGCGCGATCGATCGCCTGATCGCTTTGACGGACTGGCGCCCGCCCACCAGCATCGACGCGGGCGTGGCGCAACTCGTCGCGCACGAGCGGGCGATCGCGGTGCGTGCCGCATGAACATCCTGATCCTCAGCGCCGCCGCCAAGGTCCTCCTGGTCGAGGCGTTCCGCGCCGCGGTCGCCGACCGCGGCGGCCGCGTCTTCGCCGCCGACATCGCGCCGGACAGCGCCGCGCTCCATGTCGCCGATCAAGGCTTGATCCTGCCGCGCTCGCAGGAGCCCGGCTTCATCCCGGCCCTCAAGCGCGTCTGCCGGGAGCACCGGATCGGGCTGGTGGTGCCGACGCGCGACGCCGAGCTGCCCGTGCTGGCGCCGTGGCGCAATGAATTCGCCGCCGCCGGCACCACGATCCCTGTCGCGTCTCCCGAGACGATCGCGCTCTGTCAGGACAAGCGGCGCTTCGCCGCATTCTGCGAGAGCGCGGGTTTCCCGATCGCGCGTACCTATGGGCCGGACGAAACGCCCGCCCGCTTCCCGATTTTCGTCCGCCCCACGACGGGAGCCGGCGGCGCCGGGGCATGGCGGATCGACGATGCCGCGCAGTGGCGCGATCTCGGCGCGGAGCGCGCCACTCTGATCATTCAAGATTTCGTCGAGGCCGACGAATACACCGTCGACACCTTGATGGACCTCGAGGGTAAACCAATTCAAGCGGTGGCGCGCCGACGCCTGCTCGTGCGCGGCGGCGAGGCGCAGAAGTCGCGCGTCGAGGACGTACCGGCGTTGACCGAGCTCGCGCTCGCGGTGGGCGCCCGGCTGCGTCTCGTGGGTCACAATGTGATCCAGTGCTTCCGCGACGGCGCGGGAGCGCTCAATCTGATCGAGATCAACCCGCGCTTCGGCGGCGCATCCAACCTCTCGATCGTCGCCGGCCTGGACTCGCCCCGTCGGCTCGTCGAGTTTGCCTCGGGCGACCGGAGCGCCGCCGCGCTGCGCCCGATCCGGTACGGTCTCGGCATGCTCAGATATTCCCGCGATGTCATCGTCGAGCCCGCGGACATCGCCCGGCTCGCGGCGGCCCGTTAGCGCGAGCGTCGATCATGGTCCGCGCCATCCTGCTCGACCTCGACGACACGCTTTACGACGAGGCCGCGTACATGCGGAGCGGCTTCGCTGCCGTGGCCGTGGGGATCGCTGGCATGACGGGCTATGCGCCCGCCGCCGTGCTCGAGGTGCTGCTCGATGTCGAGCGGCGCGAGGGGCGCGGCCGCGTGTTCGACACCGCTTTGACCGCCTTCGGAATGACCGCGGGTTCCGACGTCGTCCAGGACCTCGTGACGGTCTACCGCTCGCATCGGCCTCGGATCGAGCTGCACGCCGGGGCCCGCGAGCTGCTGGCGCGCCTGCGCCGGCGCGGACGGACCGCCATTGTCACCGATGGCCTGCCCCTCATTCAGCGGCGGAAGATCGCCGCGCTCGGTCTAGAGAGCGCGGTCGATGCCGTCGTCTACACCTGGGACCTCGGAGCGCCTAAACCCGATCCCGCCGGCTATCTCGACGCTCTCGCGAGGCTCGGCGCCACGCCCGCGGAGGCCGTGGTGGTCGGCGACAACCCCCGCCACGACCTGGTGGCCGCGCGCGCAATCGGCGCCCGGGCGATCCGCGTTCTGCGCGGGCGCTTCGGGAGCGTGCCCGCGCCCGCCGGCGCCGAGCCCGATCTGGAGATCGCCGACATCGGCGCGCTCGAACCCGCCCTCGACGAGCTCGAGGTCCCCGCCTCTGCGAACGCCGGTTATGCCGAAGGAGTTGCTGCCCATGCCTGAGCCGATGTCGATGACCATCGCGGGACGGCGGATCGGGCCCGATGAGCCGCCCTACGTGATCGCGGAGCTCTCCGCCAACCACAATGGCAACATCGCGCGCGCTTTCGCGATCATGGACGCCGCCAAGGCCGCGGGAGCGGACGCGATCAAGCTGCAGACCTATACGCCCGACACGATCACCATCGACCACGACGGTCCCGGTTTTCGCATCGACGAGGGACCCTGGGCCGGCCGCACGCTGCACGAGCTCTATCGCGAGGCGCATATGCCGTGGCCGTGGCACGCGCCGCTCTTCGCGCGCGCCCGCGAGCTCGGCCTCGCCATCTTCAGCAGCGTCTTCGACGAAACCTCGATCGACCTGCTGGAGGAGCTGGGTACGCCCGCCTACAAGATCGCATCCTTCGAGGCCGTGGACCTGCCGCTGATCGAGCGCGCGGCGCGCACGGGCAAGCCGCTCATCATCTCGACGGGCATGGCGAGCCGCGAGGAGATCGGCGACGCCGTGGCCGCCGCTCGGCGCGGCGGCGCCAAGGATCTGGCGCTCCTATATTGCGTCAGCGGCTATCCCACGCCCGCCGCCGAGGCGAACCTCAAGACCATTCCCGATCTCGCCGAGCGCTTCGGCACGGTGGTGGGGCTCTCCGATCACAGCCTCGGCATCGGCGTCGCCGTCGCGGGCGTGGCGCTGGGCGCCGCGATCATCGAGAAGCACGTGACGCTCCGCCGAGCGGACGGCGGGCCCGACAGCGGGTTCTCCCTGGAGCCCGACGAGCTCGCGGCGCTCTGCGCGGGCTGCCGCGATGCCCATGCCGCGCTCGGCTCGATCCGCTATGGCGACAAGGCCAGCGAGAGCACCAGCAAGCTGCACCGGCGCTCGGTCTACGCCGTTGCCGATATCGCGCCGGGCGAGATGCTGACCGCGCGGAACGTGCGGTCGATCCGGCCGGGCTTCGGTCTGGCGCCCAAGCATCTGCCGGAGATCCTCGGCCGGCCGGCGGCATGCGCGATCGCGCGGGGAACGCCGATCTCGTGGGACCTGCTGGCCGCGCCGCTGCGGCGGACGGGTTAACGAAGTGTTAGCGAGAACGCGGCAAACTGGCATGTTACCCGGTTCCGGAGCCCGCACGTGAGCTCGATACCCACCTTCAACAACAGCTCGACCACCACGAGCATCATGAACGTGCTGACGCAGGCCGCGCTCAACAACGCGGCCGCGCAGGAGAGCTATCGCTTCCAGCTCATCCAGACCCAGCTCAATAACCAATTTCAGAAGAAGATCGCGGCACTCCAGGCCAGCAGCGACACCACCGCCCAGGACGACTTCCTGAAGGTCGAGATCAGCCAGGAGAGCCAGCAGAAAGCCACGTTCAGCAACCTGCAGACGCAATACGGCTCCAACGCCAATATCCTCTCCGACATCACGCAGCAGATCACCGCGATGCAGAACGCCGCCAGCGCCGGCGATTCCGCTACCTTCGACGGCGCGCTCGCCACGGCCAACGCCGATGTCTCCTATCTCGCGGTGGTGCAGGATAACCCGGCGGTCCAGCCGGACGGCGTGGCGCAGCTCAAGACGAGCGGGCTCGGCGTCAACGCGAGCAGCAGCTACGATCTGTCCACGACCGCCGGCCAGAACGCGGCGCTCGCGGACCTGCTCAACGCCTCGAACCTGATCAACCAGGTGTACTCGGTGACCACGCAAAACCAGACCATCGCGGGAAGCCAAGCCACGGCGCTCGACTCTCAAATCTCGAACCTCCAGGGGACGCTGGAGAACGATCAGTTCAACCAATCCGCCAACGTCACCGTGCAGACCCTCAAACTCAAGACGCAGCTCAATACACAGACCCACTTGATCGAGCTCAGCTTCGCCAACGCTCAAGCTGCCGGCGCAAGCCTCCAGCAGCAGGAGCTCGCCGGCCAGGCAGCACAAAACCCGCCGCCGCCAGGGACGATCTTCTCTCTCTTCGGTTGATCGAGCGACCGCCCAGGAATTTGAGCCGGGCCCTCAGGGCTGACGCGAGATCAACCGGCGGATCTCGGGCCGCATCGCCATGTTCTGATCCTTCCTGAGGCGCGCCCGGAATTCGCGGGGCGTCTGCGCGAATTGAGCCTTGAACACGCGCGAGAACACCGCGGGATAGGAAAACCCGCAGGCGTTCGAAACAGCCTTGATCGAGAATTCCTCATAGAACAGAAAATTGCGCGCGGCCTGCAGGCGGATGCGCAAGTAAAGCCGCATCGGCGATTCTCCGAACACCTGCTTGCAGACATGAGAGAGGGTTCGCGGGGATATCTTGAGCTCCTCGGCCAGCTCCGGGAGGGCGAGCGGGAAATCCAGGTTTCTCTCCATGAGCGCCACCAAGCGGCTCGAGACGGAATTCCGTCCGGGCTCGATCGGCGGGTCGTTTCGTTGCTTGAGCTCCGGTGGCCGTCGCGTGTGAACGAGGGCATTGGCGACTTCGTTTGCCAGCGCCTCGCCGGCGAAGCGCGCGATGAGATCCAGCATCATGTCGAGGGTCGCCACGCCGCCCGCGCATTGCGCCCGCGTCTCGCTGAGAAGATAGAGCTGGTTCAATGGACGCGCCGAGGGAAAACGCTCTCGCAGCGTCGGCTCGGCTTCCCAGTGGAGCACGATATCGGGTTCGTCCTCCCGTCCGATCAGGCCGGCTTGAGCCAGCGCAAAGGCGCCCGTATCGACGCCGCCGATGATGGCGCCGAAGCGCGCCGCGAGCCGCAATTGGGCGAGGAGCTTGGGAGAGTTCCGCTGCGTGGGAAGATTGCCCGCGAAGATGAGATACGCGGTGCCCAGCGGCATGTCCTGGATCGCGCAATCGGCGCCGAACCACATTCCGTTGCTCGCCCGAACCGCCTCTCCCGTCTCGGAGACGAAGGACCAGGAGAAGAAGCGCCGTCCCGAGTTCTGGTTGGCGATCCTGAGCGCGTCGCTGGCAAGGATGAGCGCGTTCAGCGGGAATTCCGGCTGCACGATGAAATTGAACTGCGGAACCGGACTTCGTCCGCTCGATGCCGAGACTGCCAAGGATGAGGTCTCCCTGATGTTGCAAGAAAAGTATAGTTAATTGCCGGAAGCATCAACTCGGACCCTGGCGTGGGTGCGAGTCTCCGAGCGGGGGTGAGTTCATGAGCCCGGACCGTCTGAAAAAATTGCTCGCAGGCTGCTACGTCACGGTTCCGACGCCGTTCGAGGACGTGGACGGGCTGCCCGTGAACGAGCGTGCGCTCAGGACCTATGTTCGCTTCCTGCTCGACGCGGGCTTGACCGCCGACTAT
>DATNIT010000047.1:0-7409 GCA_035604335.1 Allostellaceae bacterium
GTTGTTCGGCATCACGCTCGACCGGGAAGGATATGGTTTCTACTATCTCTGCCTCGGCTTGCTGATCGTCGTCTTGCTGCTCGCACTCAACATCCTGCGCTCGCCGACCGGCCGTGCCTTCGTCGCGATCCGCGACAGCGAGATCGCGGCGCGGAGCATTGGCGTCAATCTCGCAGTCTACAAGGTGGTGGCGTTCTCGATCAGCGCGGCGATGACCGGCCTCGCGGGTTGCCTGTACGCGCACAAGCTCTCCTTCATCAGCCAGGAAATGTTCACGCTCCTGCTGTCTCTCGAGTTCGTTATCGTCATCCTGATCGGCGGCATCGGCAGCCTGCAGGGCGCCGTGCTCGGTTCGATCTTCGTCGTCATGGTCGATCCGTTTCTCGGCTATCTCAAGGATGACGTTCCGCGCATGATCGGCAAGCTGGCGCAGGCACTCGGCGCCGCCAATGCAGGCGCCGTACAAGACACGCTCTCCGCCATCGGCGGCGCTGCCGGCCTCAAAGGCGCGATCTACGGCGTGATCATCGTGCTCTTCATCATCTTCGAGCCGTACGGACTCTACGGCCGCTGGCTTAAGATCCGGCTCTATTTCGAGCTGTTTCCGCTGTACAAGAAGGCAACTTTCCGGCGGCAGAAGACCTACCTTAAGTCGGAGCGCAACCGATGAGTTTGCTGCGGCTCGACGCGATCTCGTTGAGCTTTGGCGGCCTCACCGCCGTCGACGGCGTGAGCTTCGCGGTCGAGCGCGGCGAAATATTCACCATGATCGGCCCGAACGGCGCCGGCAAGACCTCGATCTTCAATATGATCTCGCGCTTCTATCAGCCGAGCGAGGGACGCTTGTTCTTCGAGGATATCGAGATCACCTCGATGCCGCCGCACCAAATCGCCGAACTCGGCATCGCCCGTACGTTTCAAAACATCGAATTGTTCGACAATGCCACCGTGCTCGATAATCTCCTCGTCGGGCGGCACCGGCACCGCACGACCCGCATTTTCGAGGACATTCTGTTTCTTCCCAAGGTGCGCCGGGCGGAATACGCCGACCGCTACCGCGTCGAGGAGGTCATCGAATTCCTCGATCTGCAGAAATATCGCGATCTCGTTATCGCCAGCCTTCCCTACGGCGTGCGCAAGGTGTGCGAGCTTGCCCGAGCGCTATGCACAGAACCAAAACTTCTGCTGCTTGATGAGCCGTCATCGGGACTCAATGTCGAGGAGACCGACGATATGGTTTACTGGATCAACGACATCCGCTCCGAGTTCGGCATCACTGTGCTGATGGTCGAACACGACATGACGCTGGTCAATCGCGTGTCCGACCGGGTGCTCGCGCTCAACTACGGCCATGTGCTGGCGCTGGGAACACCCCATGAGGTGGCACACGATCGCGCCGTGATCGCCGCGTATCTCGGAACCTGAGGATCATCATGGCTGATCCGGCGCCGCTTCTTTCGGTCCGTAATCTGGAGACCTTTTACGGGCGCATCATGGCGGTGCGCGGCGTAAGCCTCGAGGTGCCGGAGGGCGAGATCGTTACCGTATTGGGCGCCAATGGAGCCGGCAAGACGACCATTCTGAAGACCATTTCCGGCGTGCTCGATCCGCAGAAGGGAGCAATCGAATTCGACGGCCGGCCGATCCACGGCATGGACCCGGACCGGATTGTGCGGCTAGGTCTCAGCCATGTGCCCGAAGGCCGCGAGGTATTTCCGTTCCTCACCGTGAGCGAGAACCTGGCGATGGGCGCATTCCTGCGCGCCGACCCTGACGCCGTGGCGCGCGATCGCGAACGGCTCTTCGGATATTTTCCGCGGCTCAAGCAGCGTCTAGAGCAGCGCGCGGGACAGCTATCGGGCGGTGAGCAGCAGATGCTGGCGATCAGCCGCGCCCTTCTCAGCCGCCCCAAGCTGTTGCTTCTCGACGAGCCTTCGCTTGGGCTTGCGCCGTTTCTGGTCAAGGAGATCTTTACAATCGTGCGCCGGCTTAATGACGAGGAGGGAATCTCGATCCTGCTGGTCGAGCAAAACGCCCGCATGGCGCTCGAGACCGCGCGCTACGGCTATGTGCTCGAGGTCGGCCGCGTTGTCATGGCCGACACGTGCGCGCGCCTTGCCGCAAGCCGTGACATCCAGGAATTCTATCTTGGCGCCAGGGAGATCGGCGCGCGCGGCGAGCGCCGCTGGAAGCGAAGGAAGACTTGGCGATGACCGGGCTCGCTCACCTCCCGGCACGGTACCACGGTCGCCGTTACGGAACGCGCCATGGCTAGGCCAGCGGTCCTGACGGTCGCCGAGACCTTGCCGAAGAGCTTTTTGCTGGCCGTCGCGACCCGCGGCGGCAGGCCCGCCCTGCGCGAGAAAGTGCTCGGCATCTGGAAGACCATTACCTGGAACGACTGGCTGACGCGCACCAAAGAAATTGCCTTCGCTCTCGACGGCCTTGGATTCCGTCCCGGCGACGTCGCTTCCGTGCTCGCCAATACCGTTCCGGAATGGTGCTATGCCGACATGGGAATTATTTGCGCCGGCGGCGTTTCGTCCGGCATCTATCCGACTGATTCTGCCAAGCAGGTTGCCTATCTAATCAACGATTCACGCACCCGCGTGCTGTTCGTCGAAGACGACGAGCAGCTCGACAAGGCGCTGGAAGTACGTGGCCACTGCCCGACGCTCGAGCGCATCGTGATCTTCGACATGGAAGGTTTGGCGAAATTTGCCGACCCGATGTGCGTCTCGCTTGAGGCATTTCTCGCGGAGGGACGCGCCCGCATGGCGGGCCGCGAGGATTATTGGGACGCGATGGTCGCTTCGCGCGGACCGGATGACCTCGCCATCCTTGTTTACACCTCGGGGACGACCGGACCTCCCAAGGGCGCGATGCTCAGCAATCGGAATATCGTGACGCAGATGCGCCACGCCTCCGACGTACTTTCGTATTGCGAGGGCGACGAGCGGCTCGCCTTTCTGCCGATGTGCCACGTCGCCGAGCGCATTGCCGGCTGCTATTACGGCATCGCGACCGGCGCCATCTCGAACTATGCGGAGAGCCCGGAGACGATGCCGGAGAACATGCGCGAGCTGCAACCGACGCTGCTCGGTGCGGTACCCCGGGTGTGGGAACGTTTCTATTCGGCGATCACGATTGCGCTGAAGGACGCGACGTGGCTCGAGCGCCGGGCCTACGGGGTTGCGATCGCGGCCGGTTACCGGATCGCGGATGCGCGACTCGCCAAACGCGCGCCGACGCTTTTCGAGCGGGTCGGCTTTGCGCTCGCTTATCGGTTCGTGCTGCGCAACATCCGGCTCATGATCGGCATCGACCGCTCCCGGTGGCTGTTCACCGGGGCAGCGCCGATCGCACCGGACCTGATCCGCTGGTATTTGGCGCTCGGCGCCAACATGTACGAAGTCTACGGCCAGACCGAGAATGCCGGGCTTGCTACCGTGATGCCACCGGACGCGATCAAGCTCGGCACTGTGGGCAAGCCGGTTCCCTATGGCGAGGTGACGGTCTCGCCCGAAGGCGAGATCCTGATCCGCGGCGATTTCGTCTTTATGGGCTATCTCAATCAACCGGACCGCACGGCACAGACGGTCGATCGCGACGGCTGGCTGCACACCGGGGACGTCGGCCTGATCGATAACGAGGGCTACGTGCGGATCACCGACCGCATGAAGGACATCATCATCACCGCCGGCGGCAAGAACATCACCCCGTCAGAGATCGAGAACCAGCTCAAATTCTCGCCTTATATCAGCGACGCAGTCGTGGTCGGCGACAAGCGGCCTTATCTGACCTGTCTCGTCATGATCGACCAGGAGAACGTCGAGAAATTCGCCCAGGACAACGCGGTCCCGTTCACCAATTACGCCAGCCTGTGCCGAGCAGGTGAAGTGCGGGACCTCATCTGGGGCGAAATCGAGAAGGTCAACGCCAATTTTGCCCGCGTCGAGACCATCAAGCGCTTCCACCTTATTGAGCAACAGCTGACGCCGGAGGATGACGAGTTGACGCCGACGATGAAGCTCAAGCGTAAGTTCGTCAACGAAAAGTATCGCCAGGAGATCGAGGCCATGTATCGCAATGTGGCTGCCGCTTAGCCGGTTCGGGAGGAGTTTTGACGCTGCCGGGCAGCTGCGCTACCATTCAAAGAAAAACAACGGGAAGCCGCGAACCGAGCATCTCGCTCCGGTTGCGTGGGACGTTCAAGGGAGGAAACGCATGACGTATCGTAACGGCATGGCGGCGCTCGCCGGCGTCGCGCTGGTTCTCGCAGCACCGATGGCGCTGGCGCAGACCAAAACCACGAACCAGGGCGTCAACGACACCGAAATCGTCGTGGGGACCCATCAGGATCTCTCGGGCCCCATCAAGGCATGGGGCGTTTCGGTCGCCAATGGCATGAAGATGGCGACCGAGGAGATCAACGCGGCCGGCGGCATTCAGGGGCGAAAGATCCGGCTGATCGTCGAGGACAGCGGCTACGATCCCAAACGCGCTGTTTTGGACACCCAGAAGCTGATCGAGAAGGATCAGGTGTTTTCCATGGTCGGCGCCATGGGCTCACCGACAGTACTCGCGGCCCAAGACATCGTGCTCGATGCCGGCGTCACCCAACTGTTTCCGCTGACCTCCGCTCAATTCACCTTCAAAATGGACCCCGGCAAGCCGCAGGAGCGCCTGAAGTTTGCCAACCTGTTGCCTTACGTGGAATCGACCCGCGCGGCGCTCAAGTACATGGTGGATTCGAAGCACCCGAAGAGACCCTGCATCCTGCATCAGGACGATGAGTACGGTAAGAACGTGCTCGACGGCTTCACCCAACAGCTTGCGGCGATGAAGATCGAACCCGGCACAGCGACGAGCTACAAGCGTGGTGCCAGCGACTTCAGCGCCCAGGTCGCACGCATGAAGGCCGACGGCTGCGATCTCGTGGTGCTGGGCACGATCATCCGGGAGACCATCGGCGCCATGACTGAGGCGAAGAAGCTTGGCTGGACGGTCGATTTTCTCGGCGCCACGCCGACGAATGTGATAGAGGTGCCGACGCTCGGCAAAGATGCTGTCGAGGGTCTTTACGCCGCCGCCGAAATGGAGATTCCCTACGAAGACACCGCAAAGGGCAAGGTCAAGGACTGGCTGGAGAACTACAAGAAGATGTTCGGAGTCGAGGCCAACACCCAGGCGATCATCGGCTACAATACCATCGAGATCTTTGGCTTCTACGCCAACGCGGCCGGCAGGGATCTGACCGGGCAGAAACTCCTCGCTTCCCTCGAATCCGGCAAGGAGTATCTCGATATCTTCGGCTCGCCTCCGGTCAAGTTCTCGCCAACCAATCATCTCGCGACCCTGGTGACCCAGGTGCAACAAATCCAGAACGGGCGCTGGAAGGTCATTCGCGAGGGCTTGATGTTCTGACTTTAACTTTGCCAGCAGGATGGGCCGCGGGCAGCGCGGCCCATCCGACGTGGCCGCATCTAGCCCGCGCCAAAACTTTGCAGTGCACGCGGTATCCGAAGGACTGCTGCAATGACCGCTCTGCGAAACCTCGCCCCCGTCGCCAACGCGAGCGGCTCCGACATGATCGCACCCGATTGCCGTGGACTTAACTTTTGGCGGATCGATGGGGCGCTCCGCGATCTGCTGACGCTCTACCTCGACGAGGCGGCGCTCCAGCATTTCACCCCGCATTTTGAGCGTTTGGGCGAGGTGGCCGGCGGGCGGCTTGATGAGCTGGCGCTGCAGGCCGATAAGCCCTCGCCACTCCTGCACCATCGCGACCGCTTCGGGCACGACGCCGACTGGGTCGAATATCACCCGGCCTATCGCGAAATGGAACGTATAGGCTTTGGCGAGTTCGGCCTGCACGCCATGTCGCGGCGTGCCGGCGTCCTCGGCTGGCCGCACGCCGCGCCGCCGCTCGTCAAATACGCCATGCAGTACTTGTTTGCCCAGGCTGAGTTCGCACTGCTCTGCCCGCTCTCGGTCAGCGATACCTCGATCATGCTGATCCAGAAATACGGCGACGAGCGGGTGAAGCAACGCTACCTGCCGGGCATGCTGAGCCAGAACATGGACACGCTGCTCAAGGGTGCGCAGTTCATGACCGAGAAGGCCGGCGGTTCCGACCTTTCCGGCATCGCGCTGACGGCTAATCGTGTCGGCGACCACTGGGAGCTGTGGGGCGACAAATGGTTCTGCTCCTGCGCCGACCACGACATCGTGCTGCTGCTCGCCCGTTGCCAAGGCGCGCCTGCCGGCAATGCCGGGCTGTCGCTGTTCGTCATGCCGCGGCGGCTCGAAGACGGCAGCCGTAACCGTTATCGCGTGGTGCGGCTTAAGGACAAGCTCGGCTCGCGTGCCATGGCTTCGGGCGAGACCATCATGGAAGGTGCTGTCGCCTATCTGCTGGGCGAACCCGGTCGTGGCTTAAAGCAGATGATGGACCAGGTAAACCTGTCGCGCCTGTCGCACGGCTTCCGCGCCGCTGGCATGATGCGGCGCTGCCTGAACGAGGCGCTGCAGGTGGCACGCCACCGCCACGCTTTCGGCCGCACACTGATCGATCACCCGATGGCGCGGCGGCAGCTTCTCAAGCTCATGCTGCCGACTGAACAGGCGTTGTCGGTGTCTGTCGCCGCCGCCGTTGCGATGACGAGCGGCGACGAGGCGCAGCTGCGCATCCTGACGCCGCTGGTGAAATACCGTGCCTGCCGCGATAACGTGCCGGTCGCCACCGGCGCTATGGAGATGCGCGGCGGCAACGGCTACATCGAGGACTGGGCCAACGCTAAGCTCGTCCGCGACGCTCATCTCGGCCTGCTGTGGGAAGGGACATCCAGCGTCAACGCGCTGGACATCATTCGTCGCGCGGTCGGCCGCGAGTGCGCGCACACGGCGCTCGCTGACGCACTGCATGGCCGTCTCGATCAGGCGCTGATACCCGGCCAGTTTCGCGGCCGGCTGGCCGCGCTGGTCGATCGCGCTGTCGGTTTCGTCGATAAGGTCGCCAAGCTGCCGGACGCCGAAGCCGCCAGCCGCCGTGCCGCGAGCGCACTGTACCACGCCGCGAGCGCCGCCCTCATGGCTGCGGAGGGCGCTGAATTGGGTAAGCGCGGCGGCGATGCGCGTCGCTTGTTGCTCGCCCGCTTGGTGCTCGACCACCGTCTCGGCGAGGCCGATCCCTGGGCTTTGCCCAACGACCGCTGGGAGCAGGCCGTCGCCGCCAGGTTGCTCGGCGACGGCTCAGTTTCGCTGTCGGACGCCACGTCGCTATTGGCTGCCTGATCAGCCATTGCATTCGTTATCGTTCGGCATTCAGGGAACACCGAATCAAACGCGCGTATATCGTCGCGAGCACGATCATTAGCCGGCAGCTTTTAACGCTTGTTCGCCAAATT
>DATNIT010000048.1:0-4026 GCA_035604335.1 Allostellaceae bacterium
CGGAGCTCGTTCGTCGATTTCGCCTTCCGCCACATCGGCAAGCCGATGCCGGAGTTCATCGGCATCGTCGAAGCGCATCTCGAGCGCCTGCACCTGCAGCCGAGCGTGCTGGACGCCTATCCGCACGAGCTCTCCGGCGGCATGCGCCAGCGCGTGACCATCGCGCTCGCCACCGTCTGCCGGCCGAACTTCATCGCGGCCGACGAGCCCACCACCGCCCTCGACGTGGTCGTGCAGAAGAGCGTGCTGGCGATGATCCGCGAGAGCCAGCGGGCGATGGGCGCCTCGATGATGTTCGTGACCCACGACATGGCGGTGCACGCCAATTTGAGCGACCGGCTCGGCATCATGTACGCGGGTCGGTTGGTGGAAGAGGGCACCACCGCCGAGGTGTTCCGCCGGCCCGCGCATCCCTACACCGCGCATTTGATCGCGAGTCTGCCGCGGATCGGCGATGCCCTAACCCGCGAAGGCCTCGGCGGCGCGCCGCCGAACCTCGCGGACCCGCCCCCGGGCTGCCGCTTCCACCCGCGCTGCCCGCTCGCCATGGAAGTTTGTCGGCGCGAGGCTCCGGAGATGGCGTGGATCAGCGATACCCATCGCGTCGCCTGCTTCGCCGCCAATGTGGAGGCGGCGCCATGAGCGAGCCGCTGCTCGAGGTGCGGAGCATCGTCCGGACTTTTGCCCGGGGCGGTTTGCTCGCGGGTCACCCTTTCCGCGCCGTCGATGGCGTGAGCTTTCGCCTGGAGGCGGATCGGCCGGAGATATTCACCATCGTCGGCGAGTCCGGCAGCGGCAAGACCACGCTGGCGCGGATGATCCTCGCCATGGTGACACCCACAGAGGGCAGCATTCGCTTTCAAGGCACGAATCTTGCGGGAATTCGCCGCCGGCGTGACCGGCTCGCGTTCATGCGGCAGGTGCAACCGATCTTCCAGAATCCGTTCGAGGCCTTCAATCCGCTGAAACGCGTCGACCGTTACCTCCTGATGAGCGCGCGGCGGTTCAGGGGCGCGCGCGGCGCCGAGGTGGAGAGCGCCGCCGATCGAGCGCTGCGCGACGTTGGCCTGTCGCTGGCTGAGGTCAAGGGGCGATTCCCCCACGAGCTCTCCGGCGGCCAGCTGCAGCGGATCGCGGTCGCGCGCGCGCTGATCTCGCGGCCAGCGCTGATCGTCGCGGACGAGCCGGTCTCCATGGTGGACGCGTCGCTGCGCATGTCGATCGTCAACTTGTTCAAGGTGCTGCGCGACGAGCACAAGGTCTCGATCATCTACATAACCCACGACCTCGGCACCGCCTATTACATCAGCGACCGCATCCTGATCATGCACGAGGGCCGCGCGGTCGAGAGCGGCGACGCCCGCACGGTGCTCGACAATCCCCAGCACCCCTACTCGATCCTGCTCAAGAGCGCGGTCCTGTCGCCGGACCCTGCCGCGCGCGAAGAGACGCTCGCGACATGAGCACGCCCTTTCCTGCCAAATCCCAAACGGAGGTATGCACTCATGCGTGAGGTCAAAGCCCTGCTGCACCGGGATTTCGCGATCGGCACGACCGATCCGCGGCTGTTCGGCGCCTTCGTCGAGCACCTGGGCCGCTGCGTCTATGGCGGCATCTTCGAGCCCGGACATCCGCAAGCGGACGAGCGCGGGTTTCGCAAGGACGTGCTGGCGCTCGTGCGCGAGCTCGGGCCCACGATCATGCGCTATCCCGGCGGCAATTTCGTCTCGGGCTACAATTGGGAAGACGGCGTCGGGCCGGTGGAGAGCCGGCCGCGCCGGCTCGACCTCGCCTGGAAATCCACCGAAACCAACCGCTTCGGCACCAACGAGTTCATCGACTGGTGCCGGCTCGCCGGCATCGAGCCGATGCTGGCGGTGAACCTGGGCACCCGCGGCGGCGACGCCGCCCGCAATTTCGTCGAATACTGCAACCACGCGAGCGGCACCGCGCTCTCGGACCTCCGCCGCGCCCATGGCTGGGAAAAGCCGCATGGCGTCAAGTTCTGGTGCCTCGGCAACGAGATGGACGGCCCCTGGCAGATGGAACGGAAGACCGCGCAGGAGTACGGCCGCATCGCCACCGAGGCCGCGAAGATGATGAGGTGGATCGACCCGTCGATCGAGCTCGCAGCCTGCGGCTCCTCCGGTCGCAACATGCCGACCTACGGCGAGTGGGAGCGGATCGTGCTCGACCACACCTTCGACCATGTCGAGTTCATTTCGCTGCACACCTATCTCAACAATTATGCCGGCGACACCGTGGCCTTTCTCGCCAGCAGCGATCTCATGGACAGCTTCATCGACGAAGTGGTCGCGATCGCCGATGCGGTGGCGGCCGAGCGCCGCTCGACCAAGCGGCTCATGCTGAGCTTCGACGAGTGGAACGTGTGGTACCGCACGCGGCGCAACCGCGAGACCCGCGTGCTCCCACACTGGCCGGTGGCACCGCACATCCTCGAGGAGGTCTACACCATGGAGGACGCGCTCGCCTTCGGCGGCGCCTGCATCTCGCTCCTCAATCACGCCGACCGCGTCAAGGCCGCGTGCCTCGCCCAGCTCGTCAACGCCATCGCGCCGATCATGACCGAGGACGGCGGGCCCGCGTGGCGGCAGACCATCTTCTTCCCCTTCGCGCAGATGAGCCAACTGGGCCGCGGCCGTGTGCTCAAGATCGAGATGGACTCTCCGACCTACGCCGCGCGCTACTTCGATCCGCGCGGGCCGATCGACCAGTACTACTCGCTACCCTCGGTGCCCTACCTCAAGCTCGCGGCGGTGCACGACGCCGACGGCAAGACCCTCACCCTCTTCGCGCTCAACCGGCACCTGCGGGAGGAACTGCCGCTCGACGTCAAGGCCGAGGGCTTTGCAGGTCTCGCGATGGATCAAGCGATCACCCTTCACGACGATGATCTCAAGGCGGTCAACACCAAGGCGAATCCCGACCGCATGAAGCCATCCTCGTTCAAGGGTGCCGCCATCGACGGGAGCCACCTCCGCGCGACCCTGCCGGCGGCGTCCTGGACCGTGATCCGGGTTAAGGGTACAGGCTGAGCGGCACGGCACCAGCAGTCGCTCAGTTCGCGAGATCGACGCGCGCGAAATTCTGCCGGCCGAAGGGGTCGAGGACGTAGCCGCGGACTTCCTTGCGGACCGGCATGAAGACCAGCGCGTGCGCGATGGGGAGGAGCGGCACCTCGTCGCGCACGAGTTCCTGCGCCTTGACGTAGAGCGCCTTGCGCTCGCCCTGGTCGGCGATGCGCCGCGCCTGGTCGAGGAAATCGTCGTAGGGCTTGAAGCACCAGCGCGTGCGGTTGGAGCCGGCCTTGGCGCCGGCGCAACTCAGGTGGTTGGTCAGGAGGTCGTCGGGATCGCCGTTGTTGCTGGTGCCGCCCAGCAGGAACGCGTCCTGCTCGCCGTCCTGGGTCTTCTTGAGATAGACCGCCCACTCGTAGCTGACGATCTCGGCCTTGACGGAGATCGCGGCCCAATCCGCCTGGATCAGCTCGGCCATCCGCTTGGCGTTGGGGTTGTAGGGCCGCGACACCGGCATCGCCCAGAGGGTGATGGAGAAGCCGTTGGCATAGCCTGCCTCGGCCAGCAGCGCCTTCGCCGCGGCGGGGTCGCTCGGAAAGGGATCGAGGCCCTGGGCCGAGCCCCATTCGGTCGGCGGCAGCACCGTGCGCGCCTGTTTGGCCGAGCCCAGGTAGATCGCGTCGATGATCGCGGGCTTGTTGATGGCGAGCGCGAGCGCGCGGCGGACCCGCTTGTCGGTGAGCGGCCCTTTCTCGACGTTGAAGCCGAGATAGCCGATGTTCTGCCCCTCTTCCCGCAGCACGTCGATCGCGGGATCCTGCGCCAGCGCCGCGATGTCCGCCGGCGGCGGCTGCGTCGTCACCTGGCATTCGCCCGCGCGCAGCTTGGCGATGCGCACGGCCGGATCGGGCGTGATCGCGAAGACGAGTGCATCCACCTTGGGCGCGCCGCCCCAATAGTCAGGGTTGGCGCGATAGCGGATCAGGCT
>DATNIT010000049.1:0-12819 GCA_035604335.1 Allostellaceae bacterium
CGCTCGCCGTCCTTGGGCGAGCGGATCTGGCCCTCGACCGTGTCGCCGGTGCGCAGGCTGAAACGCCGGACCTGGCTGGGGCTCACGTAGATGTCATCGGGGCCCGGCAGGTAATTGGCCTCAGGCGAGCGCAAGAAGCCGAAGCCGTCCTGCAGGATCTCGAGCACGCCGTCGCCGTAGATCGCGACGTCGTTCTCGGCGAGCTGCTTCAGGATCGCGAACATCATGTCCTGCTTGCGCAGCGCGGACGCGCTCTCGATCTGCAGTTCCTCGGCGAAGCTCAGCAGCTCCGCCGGTGTCTTACGCTTGAGTTCTTGGAGGTTCATCGGGGTTATTCGTGGATGTGCGGGGGTGGAGACGAAAATGGAGGGGGTCGGCGGGCGCCGATGTCACGCGGTCAACCGCGCGGGACACCGGTCGTGAGGATGCGGTCTTTTCGAGCGACCGACGATTATTGGTCTTGAGGGGTTCGTCGAAGAGACGCAGGGAGACGCACCAGAGGCGCGACGGTGTTAGGCTTAATCAAATCCATGGCCCAAGTCAAACGCCTTCGCGTGGCAATTTTCAGAACGGCTTGACCACCACCAGGATGACGATGGCGATCAGCGCGAGGGTGGGGAGTTCGTTCACCATCCGATAGAAGCGCGCCGGGCGCCGATTGCGGTCCGCAGCGAAGTCCTTCCGCCAGAGCCCGAGCAGATGATGGAACACCGTAAGCGCCGCCACCAGCGCGAGCTTGGCGTAGATCCAGCCTTCATGCCAATCGACGATGCCCGGGATCGACACCAGCGCGAGGCCGAAGACGTACGCCGCGATCATCGCGGGATTCATGATGCCCCGCAGAAGCCGCCGCTCCATCGTCTTGAAAGTCTCGGACATCGACGATCCCACGGGTGCGTCCGCGTGATAGACGAAGAGCCGCGGCAGATAGAACAGCCCCGCCATCCACGCGACCACGCCGATGATGTGAAACGCCTTGACCAGGGCATAGTACGGCGCGAGCCAGCTCATGCCGCGTTCTCCGCCGCGCAGAGACAGCCCGCGAATTCCGGCGGGCACAGCCGAGCTCCTGTATTCGACCGTACCGGGCGTCCCTCCTCCTCCGCGAGCCGCCGGATCGCGCGCGCGAGGCCGGCGATGAACAGGGGATCGACACCCACGGTCGGCAGCCGGCGATAGCTCGGCACTCCCGAGGCCTCGGCAAGCCGACCGTAGTCGCGATCCAGCTCGACCAGGGTTTCCGAATGCTCGGAGACGAAGGCGATGGGCAGCACGATGAGCGAGCGTCGCTCGGCACCGCCGCGGCGGATCTCCTCGTCGGTGGCGGGCTTGAGCCAGGCGAGCGGGCCGACGCGGCTCTGAAAGCAAAGCACGGCGTCGAGACCGGGCCGCCCAAGCCGCGCCAACACCGCCGCCACGGTCCGTTCGACCTGCCAGCGGTACGGATCGCCCGCCGCGACGATGCGTTCGGGCAAGCCGTGGGCCGAGAACAGGATGCGCACCCGCTCGTGCGCGGGCGTCTCGTCGAGCGACCTCGCGAGCATCGTCGCGACCGCCTCGACGAAACCGCTGTCGTCGGGGTAACAGCAGAGGAGCCGCGTCGGCGCCGCGAGCCCTGCGCGGGCGGCGGCGCGCCGCCAGTCCATGACCGAGGACGCCGTCGTCGTCGTGGAGAACTGCGGATAGAGCGGCAGCAACGCCACGCGATCAGGTGCCCAAGCCCTGACCGCGGCCGCGGTCTCCGCACTGAACGGGCGCCAGTAGCGCATGGCGATGAAGACACGGAAGCCCTCGCCCAGCGCGGTCTCGAGCGCGCGGGCCTGTGCTTCGGTATTCGCCAGGATCGGCGACGAGCCTCCGAGGTGGCGATAGATCTCACGAGCCATCGCCGCTCGCCGATAGGCGATAAGGCGCGCCAGCAGCCACCGCATGACACGCGGCAACCGGATGATGGCGGGGTCGCCAAACAGATTCGTCAGGAACGGACGGACCGCGCTCAGGGAGTCCGGGCCGCCCAAGTTGAGCAACACCACCGCCGTCCTCATGCGCGGGCTGAGCCGCCGCGCACGAGCTCGACCAGCGCCGTCACATGCTCGGGCGGGGTCTCCGGCAGGATCCCATGGCCGAGATTGAACACGAACGGGCCGGTCCGTAACGCGGTGACGATCGCGCGGGCGGCAACCGCCATCGCGGACCCGCCCGTGAGAAGCAACACCGGATCGAGATTGCCTTGCACGGCACGGCGCGTCTGCACGTGCTCTCGGGCCCAGGCGAGCGGCACCGTGGAATCGAGGCTCACGGCATCGACTCCCGCAGCTCCCGCATAGGTCTCATAGAGCACGCCAGCCCCGCGCGGAAAGCCGATGAGCGGCACCGCCGGATGACGCGCCCTGATGGCGCTTGCGATCCGCCGGGTGGGCTCAATTATCCAGCGCCGGAATTCGGTCTCGGGCAAGACGCCGGCCCAGCTATCGAACAGTTGAATCGCTTCGGCGCCTGCTTCGATCTGTCCCAGCAGGTAGCTGGTCGTCGCTGAGACCAGACAATCGATGAGCGCGGCAAAGCTCCTCGGATCCGCGTAGGCCCACCGCTTCGTTCGGGCGAAGTCCCGGCTGGAGCCGCCTTCGATCATGTAGGTCGCGACCGTCCACGGTGCGCCCGCGAAACCGATCAGCGCCACCTCCCGCGGGAGCGCGGCTCGAACCTGCCGCAGCGTCTCCTGAACGGGCCTCGTCCGTTCAGCTACGCGAGCCAACTCGAGTTTCCCAATATCCCGCTCGTCCACCAGCGGCGCGAGGGCCGGCCCTTCGCCCTCCCGAAATTCCACACGCTGTCCGAGGACATGGGGCACCACCAGGATATCCGAGAACACGATTGCAGCATCGAAGCTGAATCGGCGGATCGGCTGCAGCGTCGCTTCCGAAGCAAGCTCTGGAGTCAGGCAGAACGTCAGAAAATCCGGCGCCTTGGCTCGTAGCGCCCGATATTCCGGCAGATATCTGCCCGCCTGCCGCATCAACCAGATCGGTGGCACAGCAAGCTTTTCGCCCTTGAGGGCGCGCAGCAAAAGCTTTCCGGTAGACGACCCTGTTTCAGGCACGGACGCTCCTCTTATCCATACGCCCTCATACCTTTCTTTAATTAGAATCAAAAGATGATGTAGTAGTAGGGCGGTGCAAAGGTGGGGATTAAATTTTGTCCAACGCTTATCCGGAGTGAGGCACGATTGAATCGCTTGATCTGGGTTCCTGGGGATTGAATGCGGTAAACTGTAGCGTATCCCTGAACTCACGACCCTTTTGACTATGATCTAGGGGTGAGGAGAACTGGCATTACACAGAGAAAATGCCTCATCCCGAGCCGCGCTGAAAGCGGGAGTCGACGGACACGCGATCACGATCCATTCGTCCGTCGCGCAATGCGTGCAAATCGGGGATAGTGACCGATGGCTGGGCAGATATTCAGCGCCGGAAACGGCTTAATGGATTTATCCCACCCGGTATCGCTGGCCGCGACGCGCACCGAATTAAAGGGTAATTAAAGCTCTAGCCGGTGCACCGAGATCGGGCCGGCTCGTGAGCGGGAGTCATCCACAAGCTTGGCCATGAGCGCGACGCGGTTTCATCTCCATCTCGTCTCGGACTCGACGGGCGAAACCGTGCATTCGGTGGCCCGGGCCTGTCTGGTGCAGTTTGAGGAGGCAGAGGCGGTCGAGCACATCTGGTCGATGGTGCGCACGAAGATGCAGATGGAGCGGGTGATCCACGGCATCGAGGCCAATCCCGGCGTGGTGCTCTTTACCCTCGTGGATGAGGGATTGCGTACGGTCCTGCAGGAGGGCTGCCGAAAGCTCCAGGTTGCCGCGATTCCCGTGCTCGATCCCGTGCTCGCCGTGCTCGCCGCCCAGCTCGGGCGGAAAAGCCGGGGGCTTCCCGGTCAGCAGCATTTGCTCGACAGCGACTATTTCCGCCGCATTGACGCCATGACCTTCGCGCTTGCTCATGACGACGGACAATCCGCTTGGGGACTCGACAACGCCGACGTAGTGCTGGTGGGCGTCTCGCGCACCTCCAAGACGCCGACCTGCATGTACCTCGCCAACCGCGGGATCAAGGCCGCCAACGTGCCGATCGTGCCGGGCACGCCACTGCCGACTGAGCTGTTCGCGATCACGCGGCCTCTGGTTGTCGGGCTCACCAACGATCCCGAGCGTCTCGTGCAGATCCGCCAGAATCGGCTACAGCTCCTTCATCAGGAGCAGGAGCGGCCGACCGAATACACGGACAGCTCGGCGGTGCGCGAAGAGGTACAACAAGCGCGTCGGCTCTTCACCGAGCGGCATTGGCCGGTGATCGACGTGACGCGGCGCTCGATCGAGGAGACCGCGGCCGCGATCTTGCGTCTGTTCGCCCGGCGGCAAGGCGAGGAACCGTGAGTCTCGGGCTCCGGGATCCCCTTGTCTTGGCATCGGGGAGTCCCAAGCGCGCGCGGATGCTGGCTGATGCGGGTCTGCCCGTGCTGGTCGACCCCGCGGCCGTCGACGAGGAGGAAATCCGGGCCGCCTTCCACGCCGAAGGGCGGGACGCCGCGGCATGCGCCATGGCCCTGGCGGAAACCAAGTCCGTACGCGTCTCCGCCCGACACCCCGGCGCGCTCGTGCTGGGCGCCGACCAGATCCTCGAGTGCGGCGGCCGATGGTTCGAGAAGCCCGGCGATCCCGCCTCCGCGCGCGCGCAGCTCGGGGCGCTCCGCGGGAACCGCCATACGCTGATCTCCGCCGCCGCGGTGGCGCGGAACGGCGCGGTGATCTGGCACGTCGCCGATCGCGCGCACCTCACCATGCGCGGCTTCAGCGACGGATTCCTCGATGCCTATGTCGCCGCCGCCGGCGCGGAGATCCTGGACTGCGTCGGCGCGTATCGCCTCGAAGACCTCGGCGCGCAACTCTTCGAGCGCGTCGAGGGCGACTTCTTCACCATCCTGGGCCTGCCCTTGTTGCCGCTCTTGGATTTCCTGCGCGGCCACGGCGCGCTCATGGCCTGAGCGCCGACATGGTCGTGCTGGGCCTCACGGGCTCCGTCGGCATGGGCAAGAGCACCGCGGCGCGCATGCTCCGGCGCCTGCGGGTGCCCGTGCATGACGCCGATGCCGAGGTGCATCGCTTGCTGGGTCCCGGCGGGCGCGCGGTGGCGGCGGTGAGCGAGGCTTTCCCGAGCACACGGAGAGGCGACCGCATCGACCGGCCCGCGCTCGGCCGGTTGGTGTTCAACGATCCCGCGGCGCTCAAGCGGCTGGAAGCGATCCTGCATCCCCGGGTGCGCGCGGGGCAGGCGCGGTTCTTAGCGGCGTGCCGGCGCCGGCGTGCGCCCGTGGTCGTGCTCGACATTCCCTTGCTGTTCGAGACCGCCGGCGAGCGCGGCTGCGACGGCGTGGTTGTGGTGAGCGCGCCGCTCTGGCTGCAGCGTGCCCGGGTGATGCAGAGGCCCGGCATGACGGAGGCGCGCCTCGTGGCCATCCTCGCGCAGCAGATGCCCGACACCGAAAAGCGCCGCCGTGCCCGTTGGGTCGTGCCGACCGGGCTCGGCCAAGCGCTCACGCTGCGTCGTCTCAAGGCGATTTTGCGCGAGGTCCGGCGTAAGTAGCGCTTGCCCCGACTCGACGGGTCCGGGCAGACTCGAACCATGCGCGAGATCGTCATTGATACCGAGACCACCGGCCTCGATCACGCCGTGGGTCACCGCATCGTCGAGATTGCCTGCGTGGAGCTGATGAACCATGTGGCGACGGGGCGGGCGTTCCATAGGCTGGTGAATCCGGAGTGCGAGGTGTCGGCAGAGGCCTTCGCCGTCCACGGCCTCTCGACGGAGGCACTCCGCGAGCATCCCGTATTCCCGGCCGTGGTGGAGGAGCTGCTGGCGTTCATCGGTGGCGATCCGCTGGTGATCCACAACGCCGAGTTCGATCTCGGGTTCATCAACGCGGAACTCGCGCGCTGCGGGAAACCCGCCCTGGACCTCCCCTGCGTCGATACCGTGCAGCTCGCGCGCAAGCGCTTCCCGGGCGCGCCAGCGAGCCTCGACGCGCTCTGCCGGCGCTTCGCCATCGATCTGAGCCAGCGCCAGAAGCACAGCGCGCGGCTCGACGCGGAGCTTCT
Organism: Allostellaceae bacterium; assembly: GCA_035604335.1. GTDB lineage: Bacteria > Pseudomonadota > Alphaproteobacteria > ATCC43930 > CGMCC-115725 > DASZHJ01. The sequence continues at coordinate 6,155 of DATNIT010000049.1, forward strand.
GTCCTCGGTCTATCTCGAGCTGATCGGCGGCCGGCAGCCCGGCCTCGACTTCGCGATCCAGGCGGGCGCGGCGGCAGCGGGCGCGCTGGTCACCCGTGTCGCGCGCCTCGCCCGGCCGCACGCGCCCAGCGCCGAGGAGGAAGCGCGCCACCGCGGCTTCCTCGAGAAGATCAAGGGCGCGCTCTGGCTCAGCGAGGCTTGAGCACCTGTCTTCCGCGCGCATCGAGCCGTCACGCCAACCCTCGATGCGCGCGTAGCCGGTATCTCAGGCCTGGGCGGTCGGCTGCGGAACGCCGCCCGCTTCCTGTTCCTTGAGCGCCCGCTCGTGCTCGCGCCGGAGCAGCTCGGCGAAGTCGATGGGGTTGACCAGGAGCGGCGGGAAGCCGCCGTCGCGGGTCGCGCCGGCGATGATAGCGCGCGCGAATGGGAACAGCAGCCGCGGCGTCTCCACGAACACCAGCAGCGGCGTCAGCTCCGCGGGCGCGTCCTTCACCGTCACGACGCAGGCGTAGGAGAGCTCCACCACGAAGACCGGATCCTCTTTGTGGCGCGCGTTCGCGCCCATGGTGAGCACCACCTCGTAGACGTCCGGACCGAGGCTACGCGCCTTCACGTCGGCCGTGAGATTGACCTCGGGCGCCTCGCGCTGGTTCATCAGGCTCTGCGGCGCGCGCGGGCTCTCGAACGACAAGTCCTTGAGGTATTGGGTATTGACGATGAGCTGATAGCCCGGCGCCTCGGCGGGGGAAGCCGCGCCGCCGCTCGCGCCGTTCGTGGAACTGGTCTGTGACATTCGAGCCGTTCTCCTTGGTCGGCGACGCTCCTAGCATGGAAGGCCAAGGTGGTACAACCGCGGGCGCTCCGCCTGGTCCTCGCCGCCCGGCACGTTCGGGATTGCTTAAGGGTTTTCTGCTCTCTTGAACGGTCTTTCGCCGAGGGCCCGATGTCCTTTGTCGACTATCTGGACGACCCCCTGCACCGGCAGATGTATAGCTACTGGCAGGAAAAGCGTGGCCCTCGCCGCATGCCAAGCCGTGCCGACATCGATCCCACGGAGATACCGCGGCTGCTGCCCAACCTGCTGATCTCGGAGCACGTCGCGCAAGGCGGCACTGGGCGCTGGCGCTACCGCCTGGCCGGTACCGCCGTCGCCGCGGCTTTCGGCCGCAATCCCACCGGGCACTATGCCGACGAGCTCACGAAGGGCGATTACCGCACGTTCATCGAGCGGATCCATCGCACGGTGCGCGAGGAGCAGCGCGCGCTCTTCTGCGCGAGCGAGTACACGGGCGCCCGTGACCTCCGCATGTCCGCGAAGCGGCTCCTGCTGCCGCTCACCACGGACGGCACGCAGGTCGACCAGATCATCTCCCTGCTGGTGTTCCGGCTGGGTACCGGCCTCCCCGCCGTGATCGAGCTCGATCACACCGAAGGCACCACGACGCACGCCGGCCCGATCCTCGCCGACGCGTGAGCTCAGCGCGGCGGCGCGGCCGCTTGAGCGAGCAGGATCTCGGCTTCGGCCTCCAGGCGATGCGGATCGATGCGCAAGACCGCGCCGTTCTGCACGGTGAGACCGGTCAAGCCGCGGATGAAGCCCCAATGGCTGACCACGGCGACACGGGCCCAGTCCGGTTGGGTTCTCATATGAGCGCGGAACGCGGCGCAGCGCGCGCTCAGCCGATCCTCGCTCTCCTCGAGCGTGGGCCACCATTCCTCCGCGAGGTGATCGAACGCCAGATGCGGCCAGCGGGCTTTCAAGTCTCCGCGCGGCGTACCGACGTCGCAGGCGAAGGCCGCGCGCTCGCCCACGAGCGGCTCGACAGTGATGGCGATGTCGAGCCGGCGCGCCACGATCTCTGCGGTCTCGAGTGCGCGGCTATAGGGACTGGCGATCAGCCGCTCGATGCCGTGGCCTGCAAGCGCCGCCGCCGCCGCCTCGGCCTGGCGCCGACCCTCCGGCGTCAGCCGGGGGTCCCGGATGCCGGGGTCCCGGCGCGTCACGCTGAAGACGACGTTGAATTCGGACTGCCCGTGGCGGACGAGAATCATAGCGGCATCAAGAGCAGAGCCGCGGCCGTGCGGCAAGACCCTCCCTTGCCCTTTGGGGGTAAAGGCCTTATCTAGCGGAAGAGGGATTCAAGGGCATTCCTATGGGCGGCGACTTCCACGTCGGTTCGATCGTCTTCTTCGCCATCGTGGTGCTGTTCCTGCTGTTCCGGCTGCGCAACGTGCTGGGCCGGCGCACGGGGCAGGAGCGCTACCGCGATCCCTTCGCCCGTCGCTCGGGAGCGCCACCCGCGAGTGCTCCTGTGCCGGGTACGCCCCCCGAAAGCCGCGGCCCCGTGATCGAGGGCATCGCGACGTCGGCCTCCGAGCCCGCGCACGTACCGCTCGCCGCCGGACTTGCGCAGCTCAAGTCCGCCGATCGAACCTTCGACGAGCGCGTCTTCCTCAAGGGGGCGCGCGGCGCCTTCGAGATCATCGTGAACGCTTTCGCGGCCGGCGATATCGCCGCGCTGAAGCCGCTGCTGAGCACAGACGTCTATAATTCGTTTGCAAGCGCGATCCAGCAGCGCCAAGCCGCGAAAGAGACTCACGAGACGAACCTCATGACGGTCAAGGATTGCGATCTCGTAGAGGCCGGCCTCGAGAGCAACACCGCGTTCGTCACCGTCAAGTTCGTCTCCGACCAGGTGAACGTCACGCGCGCCGCCGACGGCACGGTGATCGACGGCGATCCCGACCGCGTGGTCGAGAAGACGGATTTCTGGTCCTTCAGCCGCGACACCCGCTCGCGCGATCCGAACTGGCAGCTGGTCGCCACCCGCAGTCCCTGAGCTTGCTTTCGTGCGCGTCTCGCTCTGGCCCGCGCTCGCTTTGATTGCGGCGCTTTCCGCCTGCGCGCCCGTGAAGCCGCCGGCGCCGCCGCCCGACCGGCTCGTGCTGACGCCCGCGAGCTTCGGCGACCTCGCGGGTTGGGCGGGCGACGGCGTCGGCGCGGCGCTCGCGGCTTTCAAGCAATCCTGCACGCGCCGGCTCCGGTTCGCGGACACCGCGGCTGTCGGCCCGCAGGGAATGACCGGGACGATCGCGGATTGGCGCGCGCCCTGCGCCGCCGCGGCATCCGTCGACGAGCGCGACGACGTGGCCGCGCGCGGCTTCTTCGAGACTTGGTTCCGACCGTACCGCTGTGCGAATAACGACGCGGCCGAGGGCTTGTTCACCGGCTATTACGAGCCCGAGCTCAAGGGCGCACGGACGCGCGGGCCCGGCTTCGAGACGCCGCTGATGAAACGGCCGCCAGACCTGGTCGCGGTCGAGCTGGGCGATTTCCGCGCGGACTGGCGCGGCGAGCGGATCGCGGGTCGCGTTGTCGACGGCCGGCTCAAGCCCTACGAGACGCGCGCGCAGATCGAGGCGGGCGCGCTCGACCGGCTGAATCTCGGCTTCCTCTGGGTCGACGATCCCGTGGCGGCGTTCTTCCTGCAGGTGCAGGGCTCGGGCCGGATCGACCTGCCGGACGGCAGCCAGCCGCGCGTCGGCTTCGACGGCCAGAACGGCTGGCCCTATGTGGCGATCGGGCGGGTGATGATCGAGCGCGGCCTCATCGACCGCGAAAGCGCTACGATGCCGGGGATCCGCGCTTGGCTCGCGGCGCATCCCGCCGAGACGAAGGCCATCCTCGACGCCAACCCCTCCTACGTGTTCTTCCGCGAGATCTCGGGCGACGGCCCCATCGGCAGCGAGGGCGTGGTGCTGACGCCGGGCCGCAGCCTCGCCGTCGATACCAAGTTCCTGCCGCTGGGCGCGCCCTTTTGGCTCGACGCCGCCGCGGATGGCGAGCGGATCCAGCGCCTGCTCATCGCGCAGGACACCGGCGGCGCGATCCGCGGGCCGGTGCGCGGCGACGTCTTCTGGGGCCACGGCCCCGAAGCCGAACGCCGCGCCGGCACGATGCGTGCGCGCGGTGGCTATTTCCTGCTGCTGCCGAAGAGCGTCACGGCGCCGACGAGCTGACGCGGGGCCTCAGCGCTTCAGATAGGCCGCCAGGATCGTGCGCACGGTGTAACCTGTCGACGCCGGGCGCGGCTCAGCGGCTGAGGTGCACCGGCTTAGGGAGGGTGACAAACGATGCGTCGATTGATATCGAGCAGCTTGTCGCGGCGCCGGCTCGTAGCGGCGCTCGCTCTCGCTCCCGTGGTTGCGAGCGGCCTCGCCAGGAGAACTCTCGCCGCTGGCGCCGCCGTGCCGATCTCGAGCGAGGCCGCACGTCAGCGGTTGGTCGCCGGAAATGGCCGATACGTCTCGGGCCAGCCGCTGCGCCTCGATCATTCCAGGCGTCGAGAGACGGTGGCGCACGGCCAGATGCCGTTTGCCATCGTGCTGGGTTGCTCGGATTCGCGGGTCCCGCCGGAGATCCTGTTCGATCAAGGCCTCGGCGACATTTTCACCGTGCGCGTTGCCGGCAACATCGCCGACGATCTCGCGATCGGCTCCATGGAATATGCGGTCGACCATTTCGGCACGCCGCTCATCGTCGTGCTCGGGCATGAGCGCTGCGGCGCCGTTTCCGCCACCGTCGAGTCCGTCGCCGCCGGCACCATGCCGCCGCCCCACATCGCAAGCCTGGTCGCCGCGCTCCGGCCCGCCGTGGAAGCGAGCAAGGGCATGCCGGGCGATGCTGTCGAGAACGCGATCACGACGCACGTCCGGCGCACGGTTGAGGCGCTGAGAGCTTCCGGTCCTATCTTGGGCGACGCGGTCGCCCGCGGCCGCCTCGAGATCGTCGGCGCCGAATATCACCTGGCCAGCGGTCGCGTCGGGTTTCTGGCGTGAGCTATGCCGCCTGCCGCCCGGCTTCCTCGCCGAGCGCCACCGGGTGCTCGAGGGCGGCGTTGAGCTTGTCGCGGTCGAGCTCGCCCTCCCAGCGGCTCACCACCACGGTGGCAACGCCGTTTCCGACCAGGTTGGTGAGCGCGCGGCACTCGCTCATGAACTTGTCGATGCCGACGATGATCGCGAGCGACTCGATCGGGATCGATTGCACGACTTGCAAAGTCGCGGCCAGCGTGATGAAGCCCGCGCCGGTGACGCCCGAGGCGCCCTTGGAGGTCAGCATGGCGATCGCGATGATGACGAGCTCCTGGCCGAAGGTCAGCGGCGTGTTGGTGACCTGCGCCAGGAACAGGATGGCGAGGGTCATATAGATGTTGGTGCCGTCGAGGTTGAAGCTGTAGCCGGTCGGGATCACCAGACCCACCACGGACTTCGAGGCGCCGAGCCGCTCCATCTTCTGGATCATCTGCGGCAGCACGGTCTCCGACGAGCTGGTGCCCAGCACGATCAGGAGCTCGTCCTTGATGTAGGCGATGAAGCGGAAGATCGAGAAGCCCATCGCGCGCGCGATGGCGCCCAGCACCAGCACCACGAACAACAGGGAGGTCAGATAGAACGTCGCGATCAAGCTGGCGAGGTTCACGAGCGTGCCCACGCCGAAGGCCCCGATGGTGAAGGCCATGGCGCCGAAGGCGCCGATCGGCGCAACGCGCACGATCACGCCGATCATGCGGAAGAAGATCTTGCCCGCGGCGTCGATCACGCCCGCGATGCGCTCGCCGAGCTCGCCCATCCGCGACACCACGAAGCCCGTGAGGATCGCCACCAGCAGCACCTGCAGCAGATCGCCGGTGGCGAGCGCGCCGAAGAACGAGTTCGGGATGATCGCCAGGAGGTGCGCGACGATGCTGTCCTCCTTGGCCTTGACGGCGTAGGCGGCGATCTGGGCGGTGTCGGAGGCCGCGGGCTTGAAGTCGCCGAAGCCCGTGCCGGGATGCACCAGCTCGCCCACGATCAAGCCGATCACCAGAGCCACCGTGGAGACCACCTCGAAATAGACCAGAGTCTTGAGGCCGACGCGGCCGACCTTGGTCATATCGCGCATGGAGGCAATGCCGTGCACGACGGTGCAGAAGATCACCGGCGCGATCATCATGCGGATGAGCGCCACGAAGCCGTCGCCGAACGGCCGCATCTGCTTGCCGAGGTTCGGCCAGAAATGCCCGAGCACGATGCCGATCGCGATCGCGATCAGCACCTGGATGTAGAGCACGGTGTACCAGGGTTGACGCCTGGCGACGGCGGCTTCGGCCATATTCCCCTCCCCCCAAGGATGCGCGGGCCGGATTTTTTGCCTCGCGGACCGGCTTATTCTGTCAGCATAAGGGCTCGCGGGACGAGCGCAAGGCGCGGCGGGCCCGCCGCGCCGCACAAATCGTCGTTAATGCCGGCCGCGCAGAAACTGGCCTTAGAGTTGGATGAGTCCACCTGCGGGATTGGGGTCATCGGCCATGGCAGCGGCGATATCGCGGCGTACGATCTTGGAGCGGCGGTAGTACTGGTGTGTGGCGTCGGGCGGCGAGAGCGGGTCGAAATCCTTCACCTCGGTACAGTCGACAATGCGGAACGTCGCCGTCGGATATTGCGTCTGGTCGCGCTTATCGTCGGGGCCGTCGAAACCCAAGCGGAGGCTCAGGTTGATCGCTTGGCTCAGGTACATGGCCACGTCCTTCCGGCTGTAATAGAGCGAGATACGGCTCGCGAGTTTCGGGAGGTTGCTGAGCCTCGCGCCGTTCGGCCGCTTGAAGCTGTCGTAGATCTCGTCG
>DATNIT010000050.1:0-14695 GCA_035604335.1 Allostellaceae bacterium
GCCAGCCGGTTCGGATCGACGGCGTCGAACCGCAGATGCCCGTTCACGAGATGGGCCACGTCCATGCTCTGAAAATTCCAGACGCGATCGAGCGAAATCCAGTCATCGTGCAATACGAAATTGAGCGCGCACTGGTCCCACCATTGGAGGCGGGAAGGATGCTCGCGGGCGAACGCGAGGCACCGGCTCCCGATATCAAGCTGCCGCCACCGCCGCAGGTCGATCAGCAGCACCCCGGCATTGAAATAGGGTGCATCGGGCGGCAGGCCGAGCCTGTGATTGAACTGATACCGAGGAAGATCCACCACGGCGCCCACGGTGCGGCCGCGCAGATCGACGATCCACAGCTTCTGAAGCTCGCCGCGCACCAGGATATCGCCGTCGAGGTAGAGTATCCGGTCGAGCTCGCGCGGCAGCAGGTCGGCCATCAGAAGCCTGGCATAGGTCATCAGGGTGATATTGGCGCCGACGGTCAGGCCGCCGAGGGCGCTATCGTCGACGTCGATGAAGGAAAATTCGAAGTGCGTGCTCGCCAATGCGCGACTCAGCTTGTCTCTGTCGTCCGAGGAGCCGCTCCAGAGCACGAAGACCGAGACGTCATGCCGGGCATTCTCGTCGGCGAGCGACAAGAGCATCACCGCGAGGTGCTGAGCGAACCCGGCGTCGCACGCGACGGCGACATTGATCTTCATGTGGGACTCCGATGCACCCGCCGCAGCTTGAATTTTGCAGCCGTCATCCGGGCACCACCGCCGCAAAGCGCGCCGTCACGCCCCGCCAGCACCGTTTCAGGGCTTTCCACGGCTTGAGCGCCGCGGCTCCCGCCAGGCACGAGGCCGCGCGGATGGGGCGGTGCGCGACTAAGGCCGAGGTGTACGCGCGATAGAGCACCTCGGATGCATAGTCGCGCGCAAACCGCAGCCGCGCGCGGCTCGCCAGGAACTCCTCGTAGGAGACCGCGGCTCGCCCGTCTTGCTCGCGGTAGAAGTTGTGATAGACGAAATGCCGCTTCATGAACATCTGCGCCGCCTGGTGCTGGGAGATGGCTCCGCCGTGCACTCGATAGAGCGTCAAGACCTCCGGCTGAATCAGGATCACGCCGCTGGTCGCGAGCATGCGGGCGAACAGCTCGGTGTCCTCGCACGGCTCGTAATTGGACCGGTATCCGCCGAGCGCCACCGCAATGTTGCGGCGGTAGATCATAGTCGGATGCGTGAACGTTAGGGGTTCTCGAGCATCCAATAGGCGCTGGAGCTCGCCGCGGTTGCGCGGCAACGGCCGCAACGTGGCGCAGCGCTCGCCGCCGCGGTCGATGATGTCATAGTAGGATCCCGCCGCCACGATCTCCGAGTCCGCCGAGACGAACGCCATCTGCCGCTCGAGCCTGCGCGGCAGCATGATGTCGTCGGCGTCGAGCCTGGCGATCCAATCGCCTCGTGCCTCGGCAAGCCCGCGGTTCAAGGTCTCGCTGATGCCAGAATTGTCTTTTCGGTACGCCCTGATCCGCCGATCTCCGGCGGCGAAGGCGGCGATCGTACCCGTGGACCCGTCGGTCGAGCCGTCATCCACGATGACGAGCTCGTGGTCCTCGAAGGTCTGCGTTCGAACGCTCTCGATTGCCGCGGCGAGATAGGGTTCACCGTTATAAACCGGCATCAGCACGGATACGCGCGGGTTCATGGGTCGATGACGGGCGAGACGGTTACTTTTCGGCACGACGCCGCTCGATGATCAGTCGACACCCCACCCGCTGTCGATCTCGTTGCGAGCAGCAAGCGGGGTCAAATTCATGGCCGGTGACCATTTGGTGAGCGCCCGCGCGCCGCCCGATGCCACGCTCACGTTCTGACGCTGCGCCAACTCGCGCGTATTTTGAGATACCACTCCTCGAGCTGCCTCAGTTTTTTGCGCCTCGCCAAGGCTGGCCTCTCGACCAGCCACCACGACCCCACCGCAACCACGATCGCGCAAGGTACGGCGAACAGGAGGTTCCAGTACCAATGCCGCAACGCCGGGTTAATCGACATGATCGCCTGCTGGACCGGGAAGCCGTACAGAAACAGGCCATAGGAGTAGTCGCCGCTCAGCCCGATCTTGTTTCGCGGCGGGTTCTGAAGGCCGAGGTACATCGTGACGTAGGCGATCGGGAGCGCCGAGAAGCGCACGCCGTTCGGCACGACGATCAAGGCGACGGACGCGGCAAGTGCCAGCAGGAACAGGCGCCCGGACCAAGGAACCTTGTCTCGATACCGGTAAATCACCAGCCCCGCGATGAACGACATCACCAAGGTCGAGCCGCCCGCACCCTTCATCTGGTCGTTCGTGCGCAGGACCGCGTTTCCGATCTGCGCGGCGTAAAAGGCCATCAAGGAAAGGAAGAGCCACCACCTCTGCTGAAAGATGCCGGTGAGAGCCAGTATCGTCAGGGCGACGTAGCACGCGAGCTCGTAGGGAACGGTCCACAGCTGCCCGTTCACGAGCGGGAATGGGTTCGAGACGAATACGCCCGGCAGGAGATAGTGGATGTCTCCCACTATGTTCAGGAAATACGCATGAAACTCGGGGTCGGCCAGATAGGCGCGTAACGGCAGCGTCGTCAGCAGGGGTCCCAGAATGAGCGCCGAGAGGAGAACCTCGACCGCCAGCGCCGGCACGATCCGCAGCACGCGAAGGCCCAAGAACGTCAGGAAAGTCTTGGACCGCTCGAGACTGCCCGCGACGAGAAACCCGCTCAGCGAGAAGAACATCGGCAAGATGAATATCGCTAACGGCAACAAGGCGACATCGGCGATCCAATTGTACGCACCCCCTTCGCCATAGCTCGTCAGCTTGCTGTGCCAGCCGATCACGCCGAGCGCCAAGACGACCCGCATGTAGTCGAAGCCACTCGGTCGTCCCTGCGTTGCGGCGAGCCGCTCTTCCATCGAGCAGCCGCGAAAGATATTTGCAAAATCCACGCGCGCACGCCCCCTGTGAATCTCAAAGATGGTTTCGCTCATGCTTGCTTCCATCACGCACGGGCATGGACCCGGATGTAGTCGATTTCGAATCGGCCGGGGAACGGCGTGCTGGCGTCGGGATTCGGGATGAAATTCGGGTCGCGGTTCCCGACCGCCAGGTTCGCGAGGACGTACATGTCCTCGCGGATCGAGTTCGGCTGCCGCCAGACCTCACGCCCGTCCAGAAACCACACGACCGCCTCCCGACTCCAGTCGAGCCCGTAGGCGTGGAAACCGTCGGCGATTTCGATCACCCCGGTGATCCAGGTGTTGCCACCTTTTTGATCGGGCCCCATCACGCCGAGGTGGATATCGCTGGGCCGCACGCCCGAGGCCTCGAAGACATCGATCTCCGGCGGCCAGACCACGCGTTTGGGCAGCAGCCAGAAGGCGGGAAAGAATCCTTTCCCGAGCGGCAAACGGGCGCGCATCTCGTAGTAGCCATAGGTCCGCCAGAACGTCAGCTCGGAGGTGATGCAGCCCGACGTGTAGGCGATGTCGCGCACGAAGGGCTGAACCCGGCTCGGATCGGCGCGATTCGCCGAGATGGTCAGCACTCCACTGGCGATACCAAAAGGCTGTACGCCGAGCGCGTGACCGGCCGTCCCGGCGAAGGCCGGATCGACATAGATCTGCTTCTCCTCGTTGATGATGGTGAAGCGATCGTGGCGATAGCGGCTGCGCCAGGCGGGCGCGCCGGGGCGACCGCCGGTCGCATCCTCGTTGATGCGGGAGACGTCGGCATCGTCGAAATCATCGCCGAACACGAGGCGATAGCCCGGCGGCGCGAAGCCGCTCGACACAGCCTCGGCGCGCCGCGCGCACGCGAGCCCTCGGATGCCGCCAACGAGCAACGCCGCCGCGCCGAGACCGAAGCGTCGACGGTCCAGCGGGGCACGCGATGCGATGAACGTTGACGAAGCGCCTTTTCGCATCGTGTCGATCTCGTTCGAACGCGGCCACGGAGTCAACGCGGCGGCGGTGTCAATTTCGAGGCTGCCGACAATTTTAGATAACGGACGGCACGCAAAATCGCGCGGATCGTGAATTGATCGCACCTTCGCGTGTGTTGCGCGCGCCGGTCTCTCCCTTTGAGTTATTGTCGCCGCCGCTTGCATGCTGTCTCGTGCGCGACGCAGAGCCGCCCCATCGCGGCTACCGAGGAGAACCATGGCGACGAAGATTCTCGCGATCAGCTCCGCCGACGCCGGCTATTTCGGATTGCTGCGCGACATGGTGCTGTCGGTCAAGCAGCAGCAGGGCCTGCCCGCGCTGGAGTTCGCATTCTTCGACCTCGGCCTGACCGAGCCGCAGCTCGAGTGGCTGCGCGGCCACACGGACCGCATCCTGACGCCGCAAGCGCACTTCGATCTGCCCGCGAGCTCGGCAACGCCGCTCCTCCTCGCCTTTCTGGTGCGGCCGTTCCTGCCGAGCTACGTGCCCGGGTTCGATATCTATCTCTGGATCGACTCGGACGTGTGGTTGCAATCTCCCGATGCGCTGCTCGCGATGATTGCGGGCGCCGAACAGCGCGGCATGGCGATCGCCCACGAGAACGAACCGGGATATCGCTTCCAGCCCTGGCTCTTCCTGTGGACGGCGAAGCACTTCTTGATCGGGTATGGACCGGCGCGGGGCGCCTGGCTCTTGAGCAGGCCGCATCTCAACGCCGGAATTTTCGCGATCGCGCGCGACGCGCCGCATTGGGACGCCTGGGCGGACCGCTATCGGGTGGCGATCGAGCGCACGGGCCGTCTCACGCCGCACGACCAATTTGCCTTGAACCAGGCGATCTATCAGGGCCGCCTCGACGTCGCGATCCTGCCCGCCGGCGCCAATTGGATCTGCGATCGGGGCGTGCCCATGTGGAACGACGACGCCGAGGCGTTTTGCGAGCCTTACGCACCCTATCGGGTGCTCTCCGCGCTGCATCTCGCCGGCCCCGCGAAGCGCGCCACGTATCAGATTCAGCGCACGGGCGGCGGCACATTCGAGACGATGATCCGGTACGGCGCACGGCCGACAGCAGCCGCGGTCGCGGCCTAGGGCAATACCGACGAATGGGGTCATCCATGCGCTCGCCGAACCGTGAAAACGGCATTGCCCCTGCCGCGGCGATCGCGTGCGCGCGGCTGCCCCCGTTCAAGGTGGCACTGATCGACCCCTCGCTGTTCACGCTGCCCTACGACATGAAGCTGGTGCAGGGGCTGCGCGGACTCGGGCATTCCGTGAGCTTCTACGGCAAGTCGCTCGGGCGGGACGAGACCGCACCGGACGGCGCGGCGCTGGTGCAACACTTCTACCCAGAGATGCAGAACTGGGGCATTTCGCGTTGGCCGACTCCAGTCTCGAAAATGGCCAAGGGCGTGCTGCACTTTCGCTCGATGCGCCGGCTCGTCGATGTGTTACGGGCCGAGCAGCCGGACGTCATTCACTTCCAATGGCTGCCGCTGCCGATCGTCGATCGGAGATTCATCGGCGCGCTGCGGACAATCGCGCCGCTCGTGCTGACGGCCCATGACTCCCGGCCGTTCAATGCGAGCCCGTCCTCAATGATCCAGAAATTGGGCGCCACCTCCGCCCTCGACCGCTTCGATCGCGTGGTCGTGCACACGGAGCAGGCGCGCCGCCGGCTGGTGGAATACGGCGTCGAGCCCGGCCGCATCGCCCGCATCGCTCACGGCTTCCTGCATGACGACCATCCCGCGCCCGCCGCCGCACGCGCGGCCGGGGAAGACAAGCCCGTCTGCTTCCTGCTGTTCGGCAAGATCAAACCGTACAAGGGCGCCGATCTCGCGATCGAGGCCATGCGCCGCATGCTTCCCCGGGAGCGCGAGCGCTGCCTGCTTCGCATCGTGGGCAAGCCCTACGTCGATACCCGGCCGCTCGTCCGCGCGGCCGCCGAGCTCGGCTCCTGTGTCGCGCTGGAGTTCCGGCATGTGCCGGACGCCGAAATACCCTCGTTGTTGGCAGAGGCGGACGCGCTGCTCTTTCCTTATCGCGAGATCGACATGAGCGGTGTGCTGATGGCGGCGCTCACGGCGGCACGGCCCATCATCGCCTCGGAAATCGGCGGGTTCACGGAGCTGTTGCAGAATGGCCAAACCGCTCTGCTGGTGCCGGCGGGTGATCCGGACGCGCTCTCCGCAGCCATGCGCAAGCTCGCCCGCGAGCCCTCGACACGCCGCGACATGTCGCTGGAAATTCGAGCGCTCGCCGCCATCGTCCCGACCTGGAAGACGATCGCGGCGGAGACCGCGGCGGTCTATGCCCAGGCGCGAGAGGTACGCGCCGCCGGAGGCTGACCGCTGCCGGTCATGCCGTCAAAAGAACCGTTCCGGCACGAGCACGACGTCGCCAGGCTGCAACGCCGTGGTCTGCGTGGCGCGATACCGTTGCTCGCTGGCCTCCGAGCCGCGCAGCACCGTAACGCCGTCCTTTCTGGCGCGGTACGTGAACCCGCCGGCGAGCGCCACCGCGTTGATCATGACGATGTTGCTCGTGTAGTCGTAAGCGCCGGGCTTGTTGACCTCGCCGATCACGTAGATCGGCCGGTACTGGATCACATCCACCGTGACGTTCGGGTCGACGACGATCCCCTTGACGAGCTTCTTGCGGATCGCCGCCTCGGCGTCCGCGGTCACCATGCCCCCGATCACGATCCGCCCGGCAAGCGGTAGCGCGATGCTGCCATCGCGGTCCACCAGGTAGTCGTTGGTCATGAGATCCTGGCCGTAGACCGTAATGTGAATCCGGTCCCCGGGCCCGAGCGGAACGGGCTGACCCGCGAGCGGTACGGGTGGCCCGCCGGCGAGCTCGGCGTTGCCGCATCCGATAAGCGCCGCCGCCGCGAGGACGACCAGAAACGCGCCGACTGCCGGAAAAGTGAAGGGCGACTTCATGGTCAGGTTCCCCATCGTGAGTTTCATAGTGGAAATGAATTCCATGCCTCGTGCTGTCAAAAGGCCTTTTTCGGTCCCGGGCGCACGCTGCCTTCACGATGCACAATTCCGACGATTGCGGAATTGAATAAAATGCGCCGCATCGCAAGCATCGCGCACAACCGGCCGCGCTTTCCGCGCCGCACAATCTCAATGAGCCGGGTGGAGGCATTTGTGCGGCACAAGAGAATGACCGCGGCGCACGCAATCTGATCAATGAATCGGCGATCGCGGATGTGACATCATTGTGGGCCGACGGTTGATCACTGTTTCTCGCACATGCGAGTGATAATCTGCGATCGTTGTCGGCGATGCATCAGCTCTCGATGCCGTCGATGCTCCCGCTCACCGATGCGACGCGACTCTTAGTAGGTCCGCTACATGGCAAAGCTGGAACAACGCTCACGCCGTCGTCTCGATTTCGATTCCATTCAGCTTCTGCGCCGATCAAATCCGCGAATTCCGTGGCGGCCGCGGTTGATCGAAGGCAACCCGGCAATGAGGCGCGTGCTGACTCAAAGCGCGAAACCGCCGAAGCTGCGGAGGCGCAAGCGCCTCTTCGACGTCGTCTTCGGCGCCATGCTCGTCGTCTTCCTGGCGCCGCTGATGCTGATCATCGCAGCGCTCGTCAAGCTCGATGGCGGGCCCGTGCTCTACGGGCATCGGCGCGTCGGCGCGAACGGGCAAGGTTTCCGATGCTGGAAATTCCGCTCGATGGTCGTGAACGCGGACAGAGTCCTTGCGGAGGTGCTGCGTTCCGACGCGCAAGCGCGTGCGCAGTGGGAGCGGGACTTCAAGCTGAGATCCGACCCGCGAATCACGCCGATCGGCCGGTTCTTGCGGACGACGAGCCTCGACGAGCTGCCGCAGCTCTTCAACGTCATCGCGGGCGACATGAGCCTGATCGGGCCGCGTCCGATCGTGACCGAGGAAATCCCACGCTATGGCGACGCGTTCCGACATTATTGCGCGTGCCGGCCGGGAATGACCGGACTTTGGCAGGTCAGCGGACGGAACGGGGTCGACTACGTGCGACGCGTGAAATTCGACGAGCAGTACGCCACCGGCTGGTCCTTCCTGCTCGATCTCGTGGTGCTGTGCCGCACCGTCGTGGTCGTTAGCCAGCGCAGCGGGGCCTATTGAGTTGCCGCCCGGCCGCGGCCGCTCAAAATGCGAGATCGATGACGGCCTTGATGGCGAACCACAGAATAAGGCTCGCCGCGACGGCGAAAACGATTCCCCAATGGACTCGCACGCTCCAGCGGCGGCGCGATCTCGCGAGCGGAACGACACGCGTAGGGCCGGAACTGGCGCCGTTGCCAGTCGCTGCCGATTCGTTTGCCTGCCCTTCCGGCAGGGCCGGCGCTCGCCGCGGACGACCCGCGGGCCGTGCCTGATCCTTTGCTTGAGTGATCTTCATTGCCCCAAGGCCGCCAGCCGCGAACTCTCGTCCCCCTCGAGCAAGTCCACATTACCATAGGACCCGCGGGCGGCGCACCGCATCCGCCCCGTCTCGGATGCCAGTAAAATAGCTGGGCACCGCTACGCGAAAAATGATCTCGGTCAATCCTGATGCGATTGCGGCACGGTTATAGGGAGACCTGCCACAACATTGGGCAGGGCCCTGAGAATTACCTTTTGCTATCAGATGGTTGCCGGATGGATGCCGCCGGCGTCCACGTCTGATATTGCTTTCCTCGGAACGCCTCTGCAACGCCAAGGCCGGCGCCAGCCAGGGCGATCAGCACCTCTCGGGCCTGGGCAAACGGCGACAGCCGGCGTGCCCCGCCCCACCACAGCAGCCCCACGAGCCCGATCACCGCGAGCCCCATCGCGGGAAGCGGCACCCCCAGGACGGAGAGCCCGACCAGCGCGGTCCATCCCGATAACGCCAGGCTGTAGATCGAAAGCCAGCGCAGCAGCTTGTGCGACACGTACATGTAGAGGACCGAGATCGGCAGCCGCCGCAAGCGCGGCCATAGCTCACGGTGCACATTAAAGGCCTGGCATGCGATACGGACCTTGCGTCGAAATTCCTCGACGGGCGCGGTCACGGACTCCTCGAACGCGATCGCGTTTCGCGCGCGCACCACGCGATAGCCGTCGCACAGAACGTTGAGCGATAGAAACATGTCGTCGATCAGATTGGGCGGTACCGGACGATGGAGCCGGCGCCGAATTGCAAAGAGCGAGCCGTCCGCTCCCATCACCGCGCCGGCGCCGCTCTCGTGCTCCTTGATCCACTCCTCCAAACGCCAGTACATCGAGCCGACCGACGAGGTCGGTGTGCCTTCGGCATTGACATAGACCAAGTGACCGCAGACGCAGCCCGTGCGTTCGTCCCGGAACGCATCGGCGAGCGCCGCGATGGCGTCCTCCTGCAGGAGCACGTTCGCGTCGCTGAAGACGACGATCTCAGCGGTTGCCTGCTCGGCGAGCAAATTCATCCCATGCGTTTTGCCGAGCCGCCGCGGAGCCACGTAAACGGAGATGTCTGCAGAGAAGGGCTGCAAGAGTGCCGCAGTCCGATCGGTTGCGGCGTCGACATAGACGAGGATCTCGAGGCTGCCGACCCGCTCCCGCAGAGCGAGCATGTTCCGCACCTTGCGCTCGATCGTTGCCTCCTCGTTGTAGGCGCAAACGCATATCGCAAAGCTCGGCAAAGCTCGCGCCTCGGTTGGACTCGGCTCTAGCCTCTGCGAACGGATCTTCCGCATGAGCCACAGGCTCAGCGGGTAAGTCACGAAGGGATGCAGCCCAGCCACGAGGAGCGTCGCAGAGATCGCGAACCAAATCGCAGCGGGCATGATCGGCCTTTTCAGTGCGGTCGCCACGTGGCGTGGCAGGCCACCGAGAACGGCGGGAGCCGGCCTCTCTTTTCTTCGAAGGCGAAGATCGCGCGCGCGGAACGCCCGTTCAAGCCGACCCTGTGCCCGAGTGGGTGCTTCCCAATATTGTCACACCCGACTGTGCGCGCCCCGAACGCGCTGCGCGAAAAATGGTCACTGGTCGGCAATGCCCCTTAGTGACACATGATTGAAACAAACCCGCGCTTCGGTCTCGTGCGCGGCGGGCACCAGTTAACGTTCTCCATCCGCACTGCCTCGTCCCGTTCGCTTCCACTGGGTATAGCGTCGCCTGACCGAGGAGAGTCGCTCATGCGCAGTCGTGTTCGGTTCTGCGATCCAACCTTCCCTTAAGGGGACGCGGTCAAGGAACCGAGATGGCAGCGGCGATCCAGCAAGACCATGGAGGCTATCGCGTCGTCCGACTGGCCGGCCGACCGATCATCGCGACCCCCGCTAGGCCGTTGACGCTTCGCTTGGCCGGGCTTAGCCAATATCGCCCGGTCACGAAAAAACGGGCCTTGCTGCGCACCGCACTCCGCCTCGCCGCGATTGGAGGAGTCGACGGCCTGTTTGCGCGCACCGGCCCGACGCCGCTCGCGCCCGCGGACGACTTCGGCTTTCAGTGGTGGCTCGATCGGGTGCGTGGCGCGCTGAGCGCGCCGTCGGCCATCGCGACGGTCATCTGGCCGCAGCTGATCAGTCGAAAGCGGATCTATGTGCATCTCATGTCCCCATCGGGCACCCCGATCGCCTTCTGCAAGATCGGTCTCGACCCCAGCACCGCCGCGAGCCTCGAGAACGAACTCGATGCTCTGACCGCGCTGCGCCAGCTTGGAATGGCCGTCACTCGGATTCCACGAATTCTGCACCACGAGACGGTCGCGGGTTATCGCTACGTCGTCTACGAGTCGCTCCCTCCTGATCTGGTGCCGCTGAAGCACAGCTGGCACGAGCTCGCGCCCTCCGTGTCGGAAGTCTCCGGTCGCGCCCGCTGGGCCGACCGGGCCGAGCTCGACCGATACGACTGGTGGCGGAGCTTCGTCCGGGGCAGCCGGCGGCACAGCACCGAGTTTCTACGCGACGTCGACGAGACGACAGCCCGCCCGATGGCGGTTTGCCGGGTTCAGGGGGATGCGACGCCATCCAATATCTTCCGATCCAAGGCTGGGATATGGATTTGCGACTGGGAGTTCAGCTCATCATCGGGCCCACGGCGGACCGACGAGCTCTCCTACTATCTCGCCGCCAATCATTATCAGTGCTTGATCCGCCCCGCGGCAACGCTCGCGGCTTGCCTCCGGCGCTTCGCCGCCGAGCATGACCGCGAATCGATCGGCGAGCTGGCTCTGGCACTGGCCTTCCTGTGCGGCCGTGGAGATCCCCGCGCGCTCAAACTCGCGAGCCATTGGCGTTTGGTGAGCCACGCGCCGGCGCGGCAATCGGATGCGCAGATCGGACCCACCTCCGCGCCTTACCGGTTCTCTTGACCGAGGTCACGGAGGAATCGATAGCCGTCGCAGGGGATGAGGCATTTTTCGGCGGCCCCATCGGAGTCGTTGACTATCGCCAGCCGCCGGCCGATGTAGCGAGTGCCCGAGCGTCGCACCATGCCGCTTCCACGTCATTGTCACGTTCGCGGCTTATAGAAGGGGCTCCGAAACACTGCGGCGCGCACCAGGCGCGCCATCGGCATTCGACCCAGCGGTCGCGAGCTTGCATTGGAGTTGTTCGCGCATGACGATCTATATCGCTCTGCTCCGCTTTCTCCGGAACGCATGCACCGTCGAGTTTCCGGATTTCCCGGGCCTCACAGTCACCATTCCAAATGCGGCCGCGGCCCGCGTGCGCGCGAGCGGCATCTTGCTCCGGCACGTCCAGGAATTGAGGCGCCGGAATGGCTCACTGCCGGCACCCACGCCCGCGGGGCAGATCATGGGCCGACATCGCAGCCGCGACGCCGTACCCATGCTGATTCGCGTGCCGCCGGTCGAATCGTAACGCGGGCGCGCGTACCGCGCCGCTCGCCATCGCGCACGCCAAATCCTGCTGACGTGCCTTCGATTTGTCACAGCGCTCGCCGCCACTTCACGGCACCTCACCCGTTGAGAGGGGTACTTTTCCGCTGATTGCGTGACCAGCTTCGGTGAGGAGATTCGCGTATTCCGAAATGCCGGTGTTCGACATGCGAAGCGGAGATTGAAAACCGACTCACCGATGATGGCTTGGACGGACCCCCTCTCAGACTCGCGCTCTCGTCTCGCGCTGCTGTCGCAGTCGGTACGGGAATGGGCGCTGTTCCTCGATATCGACGGCACGCTGCTGGACATCGCGGAGCATCCGGACCTGGTGCAAGTGCCGCCGGCATTGATCGGCGATCTCGAGCGCGTGAGTGCCTCGCTCGATGGCGCGCTCGCGCTGGTAAGCGGACGCGCCATCGCGTGGATCGACCGCGCGTTTCATCCTCTCCGCCTGCCCGTGGCAGGCCAGCAAGGCGCGGAGATCAGGCTCGAGAAGCATGGGCCCGCGTCGACCAATGTGGCGGTGAATCTCGACGGCGTTCGTGCACGTTTGCGGACGCTCGACGGCGTCGACGGTATCGAGATCGAGGACAAGGGCCTAACCATCGCGGTGCATTACCGCCGCGCGCATGATCGCGTGGCCGCGGCAAAGGCCGTCATCGCGAAGGCGCTCGCGACCCTCGAAGCCGGCATCGAGGTCGTGGCGGGCCGCCTGGTCTACGAGGTGAAAGCGCGCGCGGCCAACAAGGGCACGGCGGTCGCGCGGCTCTTGGACACGGCGGCATTCTCGCGGCACATGCCGGTCTATTTTGGTGATGACCAGACCGACGAATACGGATTCCGAGAAGTCCTGGCGCGAGGTGGGATTGCCGTACAGGTCGGGCCGTCGCAAGCGCCACCGGGCTGCTTGTGGATCGAGAGCCCGAGCGAGACGCGGCGGTGGCTCGCGAGCTTGTTCGGTCGCGTTCGGGAATCCGCGTGCGCGTGAATAACGCTGCTGAAGTAAAGGAGATGGTATCTTGGCACGGCTCGTGATGGTCTCAAACCGGCTGCTGGCTCCGCGCGAGCGAGTCTCGCGGGCGGGTGGCCTCGCGATCGCCCTGCGCGAGACGTTGCAGCGTCAGGGCGGCATCTGGTTCGGCTGGAGCGGCGAAGTCGTCGGCTCGCCGAGCGCGACCGCGCGCACGACGACGGCAGGCCGCATCACCTATGCGACGCTCGATCTCTCGCCGGACGACCACGACGCGTACTACATCGGATACGCCAACAGCACGCTCTGGCCGCTCTGCCACTACCGGCTTGGACTGATCGAGTTCCGCCGCGCCGCGTTCCGCGGCTATCAACGCGTCAATGTGAATTTCGCCAAGGCGCTGCTTCCGCTGCTCCGGCCGGACGACATCATTTGGGTTCACGACTACCACCTGATTCCGCTGGGTGCGGAGCTGCGCAAGCTCGGCGTCACCAATCGCATCGGGTTCTTCCTCCACATTCCGTTCCCGGCCAAGGAGGTCTTCTGTGCGCTGCCCGATCATCTCGCGCTCGGGCGCGCGCTCACGCACTACGACCTGATCGGATTCCAGACGCAGAACGACGTCGATGCCTTCCTCGGCTACCTCGTGGGCGAGACGGGGGCGCGCGTCTTCTCGAACGGCCAATTCGAGGCCTTCGGCCGGAGCACGCGGGCGCAAGCGCTGCCGATCGGGATCGATACCGAGGCATTTGCGGAAACGGCGCGCGTCGCCGCCTCGGCACCCGAGACCGTGCGCCTCGCCCGCAGCCTGAGCGGCCGCTCGCTGATCATCGGCGTCGATCGGCTCGACTACAGCAAGGGCTTGCCACGGAAGATCGAGGCCTTGGGAGAGCTCCTGGAGGACCACCCGGAGCATCGCGGCAAGGTGACCTATCTCCAGATATCTCCGAGCTCGCGGGACAGCGTCGCGCAGTACCGAGCGCTCCGCCGCGAGATCGACTCCGTTGCCGGCCGGGTCAACGGGCGCTATGCGGAATTCGATTGGGCGCCGGTACGCTACCTGAACAAGAGCTTCTCGCGAGGCACGCTCGCGGGATTTTATCGCGTGGCGCGGGTCGGGTTCGTTGCGCCCTTGCGCGACGGCATGAACCTCGTGGCCAAGGAATATGTGGCCGCCCAGGATCCGGAAGATCCGGGCGTTCTGATCCTTTCGCGCTTCGCGGGCGCGGCGCGCGAGCTCGAGACGGCGTTGATCGTCAATCCGTTCGATCTCGACAGCCTCGCCGACGCCTTGCACCGCGGTTTGACGATGCCGCTCTCCGAGCGGATCGCGCGCTGGGAGCCCATGTTCGACGCGCTGCGCCTCAATCCGATCGACGTGTGGTGCGATCGTTTCCTGACCGCGCTCAAGGATGAGGCGGCGGATGACAGGGGAGAAATCAGGAGCGTCCTGCACTCGGCCGCGGTCGCTGCCGTCTAGCCGGGTATCCACTGATAGCCGAAGCCGGCGTAGTTCCGCACCTGATCGAATTCCGGATCGACATCCCTGAACTTCTTGCGGATGCGCTTGATGAAGGTGCGGACGTTGGCGCGATAGCCGTCGGCGCCGCTGCCCGCCAGGAAATCCTTGCCGTGCACGAGGTCGTAGAGCTCGCGGTAGGAGACGTCCTCGCCGGGCTTGAGCGCGAGCTGCGAGACCATGCGGAACTCGGTCAGCGTCAGGTCGATGGCGGTGCCCTTCCAGAAGGCGCGGTTGATGTCGAAGCGCAGCTCCAGGGCGCCGAGGCGCACCTGCGGCGGCGGCTGTTGCTGCGAGGGATCCGGCAGCGGACGCTGACCCTCCGCGATCAGCTCGATGCGCCGCACCAGGATCGACAGACGGCGCGACTTGTCGATGAAGTCGACCGCGCCGCCCGCA
>DATNIT010000051.1:0-2003 GCA_035604335.1 Allostellaceae bacterium
GGAACATCCGGCGGCGGTGGCCGCCAAATCGAAGATAGATGTCAGCTTGCGGCAGTTTCCAAGGGGTTACTGGAATTATCTACTGGTAACAGCCTTGTTCGGACTCGGCAGCTCCAGCAACGCGTTTTTGATCTTGCGGACACAGGACATCGGCGCTTCTCTGGAAACCACCATCCTGATCTATGCGGCGTTCAATCTGGTGGCCGCGCTGATTTCTTACCCGGCGGGATCTCTGTCCGACAGGTGGGGCAGAAAAAACGTCCTGCTCGTCTCGTTCGTCGTTTTTCTCATCGCCTATCTCGGTTTTGCCCTGACGCAAAACATCTTTTTGATCGCCGCGCTGTTTGTCTTCTACGGATTGTATCAGGGGATATTCCGCGCCGTCGGCAAGGCGTTCGCGGCGGATTTCGTGCCGGAGCATCTGCGCGCCAGCGGCGTCGGTTGGTACAGCACCACCGTCGGCTTGCTGCAACTCGTGGCCAGCGTCGTCGCCGGGCTGCTGTGGGATCGGATCGGCCATGCGGCGGTGTTCTATTACGGCGCGGTCTTCGCCGTCGTCGGCAGCCTCGGGCTGTTCCTGCTGATTCCGGGGAAACATGATCGGCCCAACGCGGCGGCGGCTAAGTGAACTGCCACAACGAAATCGGAGCAAAATATTTCCCCGACAATGGTCAACATCCGTTACCTGGTCGATGATATCGATACCCCCGTGGCCTTGGAACACATCGACATTGTCATCGCGTCCATCAGGCTCTCTCCGCTAGGCCCGCCGCGCGGGCGTGCGGTGCGCCGCGTTCCGCTCCGCACTCGGCGGATGGCCGAAGCGCTCCTTGTAGCACTTGCTGAAGTGGGGCGGGGACTGGAAGCCGCACGAGACCGTCACGTCCATGATCGACATGTCGGTCTGCAGCAGAAGCTGGCGCGCGCGGTTGAGCCTGAGCTCGAGATAATAGCGCGCCGGGCGGCAATCGAGATGCTGCTTGAAGAGCCGCTCGAGATGGCGCCGCGACAGGCCGACGCGACGCGCCACCGCATCGAGGGCGAGCGGTTCCTCGATGTTCGCCTCCATGAGCGAGGCCGCCTCGATGATCTTGCGCTGCTTAGCACCCACGCGGGCGAGGAGCGGGATGCGCTGCTGGTCCTGGGAGCCGCGGATGCGCTCGAGGAGGAACTCCTCGGAGATGGCGACCGAGAGCTCCTGGCCCAGGCGCTCTGCGATCAGGTTGAGCATGAGGTCGAGCGGGGCCGTGCCGCCCGAGGCGGTGTAGCGCTCGCGGTCGACGACGAAGAGCTCGTTGGTGAAGCTCACCTTGGGGAACTCCTCGCGCACGGCGGCGATGTTCTCCCAATGGATGGCGCAGCGATGGCCGTCAAGCAGGCCGGCGCGCGCGAGCACGTAGCTTCCGGTGCAGAGCGCGCCCAACGCCGTGCTCTGCCGCGAGATGCGGCGCAGATAGGCAAGCGTCGCCTCGTCGCACGCCGCGCGCACGTCGACGCCGCCGCAGACGAAGATGATGTCGAGGTGCTCGGCCGCCGCCGCCGCCGCGATGGTCGGCACCACGGCGAGGCCGTTGCTCGCCGGGACCGGCCGGCCCGAAAGGCTCAGCACGGACCACTCACAGAGCGCCTTCCCGCTCAGCCGGTTCGCCATCCTGAGCGGCTCGACGGCGTTGGCGAAGGCGATCATGGAGTAGTTGGCAAGTGTCAAGAAGCCGAAGCGAAAGCCCTCTCGGCGCTCGACGAGACCCATGGCCCTCCCCGTCCCCCGGCGCGCGGCCCTCTCTTTGCGCGCCGCTTGCCTATCTTCCGCCGAGTGGGGGGCAAGCGCAATCGGCCTGCGTGCCTCGGCGCTGCCCTCCGGGCCGGCGTTCGGCTAACATAAGGCCGGGACCACGGCGAAAGGTGCTGCGAGATGACCACCAAGGACCCGCTGCTCGAGCCCTTCCGGCTCAAGCACCTCACGCTCAGGAACCGCTTCATGTCGACCGCGCACGAGCCGTCCT
>DATNIT010000052.1:0-21251 GCA_035604335.1 Allostellaceae bacterium
CGGTGCACAGGACCGAGATGGAGGCGGCCGAGACCATCGGGATGTCGCTGCTGCAGCAGATTCGTTTCGTCATCGTTCCTCATATCGTCAAGACGATCTATCCGGCGCTCGCCAATTTCTTCGTCGTGATCCTCGTCATGGGGACCTCCATCGGCGCCGTGGTGGGGATCGATGAGCTCACCGGAACGGCCATCAACATCTCGACCGAGAATTATCGTTGGATCGAGATGTTCGTGGTGGTCGCGGGGATCTACGTCGTCCTCACCTTCATAGCCAGCCTGTCTCTCGCGCTCCTCGGGCGCTGGGCGTTTCGGGTGAAGGCCAAAGTGTTCTGAGATGGACCGGATCATCCAGCAGATTCCGCGGTTCTTTTCGCCCGGACACTTGGCTTTGCTGGCGGAATCGGTGGGAATGACGCTGGCGCTCACCGTCATCGGCTGCGTGTCCGGTTTCCTGATCGCGTTCCTGGTGGTCTTCCTGCGGCAGACGCCCGGCCTCTGGGCACTGCCGCTGCGTCTTATCGGCATCGCTTACGTCGAGATATTTCGGCGCATCCCGTTCCTGGTCGTCACCTACCTCGTGCTGTTCTTCATCCAGGCTTTCACGTCCGATGCCTCGCTCTTCACCATCGCCGTGGTGGCGATCTGCATCTACGCCACGGCTTACACCGCCGAAATCATCCGCGGCGGATTCGAATCGGTGGCGCGCCAGCAAGTCGAGGCCGCCACGGCCATGAACTTCTCGCGGTGGCAGACGCTGATCGGCGTCATCATTCCCCAGTCCTGGCCGGTCATCTTGCCGCCCGCGCTGGCCTTTGCGGTCGGCTTCATCAAGGATACGGCGCTGGTTTCGCAAGTCGGCGTATTCGAGCTCACATTCCGCGGCAAGGAGCTGAACAACGAAGGGTTTTCCGGCATCCTGGTGTTCGGGACCATATCGCTTATTTATTTCGCTATTTCCTTTCCGTTGAGTCGTCTGGGGAGCCGGCTGGAGCGTCGCCTTGCATCATCTCGAAGTCAAAAATCTCGCAAGCGCCTACGGCCCGCTTAAGGTCCTGCAGGGCGTCAATCTCACCCTGAGCAAGGGCGAAGTGATGGCGTTGATCGGCCCGTCGGGCTCTGGGAAGTCGACCGTCTTGCGCGTGCTGATGGGGCTCATGCATCCCACCGGAGGCGAGGTTCGGATCGATGGCGAGGTCATCGATTATACGAAGCCCGCCAGCATCCGAGCCGCACGCGATCGCATGGCCATCGTGTTCCAGCAGTATAATCTCTTCCAGAACATGGATGTGATGCGCAATGTCACCATCGCGCCCGTGAAGATCAAGCGCTGGCCGCGGGCGGATGTAGAGAGGGAAGCGGCACGGCTGCTGGCAAAAGTCGGTCTCGCCGACAAGCACCATGCCTATCCGGAACAGCTCTCCGGCGGCCAGCAGCAGCGCGTCGCCATCGCGCGCGCGCTGGCTCTCAAGCCCGAGATCCTGCTGCTCGACGAGGTGACGTCAGCGCTTGACCCGGAGCTCGTGAACGAGGTGCTGGACAGCATTCGCGGGCTCGCCGCCGAGGGCATGACCATGCTCATCGTCAGCCACGAGATGGCCTTCGTGCGCGAGGTCGCCTCCAAGGTCGTGATGATGGACAAGGGCCAGATCGTCGAGGAAGGCCCGCCCCAACAGATCTTCGATGCGCCCCGCACGGACCGTGCGCGCGAATTCGTGGGCAAGATTCTGCGGCACTGACCGTGACTCCGCGGTGGTTCGCGCAGCGTCAAGACATATACCGGGCGGCCGAGAACGCGGCGATGTCCAACCGGGGCTTGCGCCCGAGGACGAGCTCGGCGGTGAGGAGGGCCGACATGGGCCCCGCCGTGAAACCCATCCAGGGGAACATGCTCATGAAAACGCCGGGCCGCCCGGGCAGCTCTCCCAGGATCGGTTTCCAATCGGCGGTACCGTTGACGATGGCGGGCCAGACGCGCAGGAGGCAGATCGAATTGAGGCGCGGCACCACATGACGGGCAACGCGCAGATTGCTCAGCAGCGATTGCGGGTCGACGGTCGGGCGATCGGCGCGGGCGCTCCGCCGGGCGGACCAACCGCCACCAATGAGGAACGAGCCGTTCTTCGCCTGCTTGAGCGTCAGCTTGCCGCCGGCGAAGTAGACGAGATGCTTGACCAAGGGCTCGGCCTGCTCGGTCACGTTCACTTGGATCGGATGGCCCTCGATGGGCAATTCAACGCCGAGCATGGCGGAAATGCGCCCTGCGTCCGCCCCCGCGGCATTGACGACGCGGGCCGCCTTTATCGGCCCCGTGGCGGTTTCGGCCCGATAGGAACGGCCATCGGCGCTCAGCGCCGTGACCGGGCAATTCGCGAGGATGCGCGCCCCCAATCGGCGCGCGGCGGCGGCGAAGGCCGGTGTCGCCTTGAGTGGGTTCGCCTTGCCCTCGTCGGGACAATAGGCCGCCCCGATCATGCGCTCGGAGAGGTAGGGCGCGATCCCGCGCAAATCGGCGGAGGAGATGAGCTCGATCTGCAGGCCCGCGGCGCGCTCGATCGCCGCCTTGCGGGCGATGTCCTGCATCTGCGCCTCGGTTTCCGCCACGAGAATCCCGCCATCGATGGAGACTTCGAGATCGCAGCCCAGCTCCGCTTCGAGCCCGCGCCACAGCCGGATGGAGTCCCGCATGACCGGAATCGCCTGCGTGAAGACGCGCGCCCAGTCCTCGCCCTCGCTGATGAATTCCGGATAGGGGATTTGCAGGTGAAGGCTGCCGGCGTTGCTGCCGGAAGCCTGCGTATTGAGGTCCAGCCGCTCGACCAAGGTGACCTCGGCCCCTTCGCGGGCGAGATAATAGGCGGTCGCGGCGCCGGCGAGGCCGCCGCCGATGACGAGCACGTCGGTCGTGAGAATTGCCATCGCCCCCGCGCCCATAGTATACACTGAGTATACGCTACGTCTGACCCAGCGGCCGGCGCAATCGGCCATCGCGGCCCGCCGGCGGCCGTGCCGAGCAGGAGATGACCACATGCCCAAGCAGTTCCGCGGCAGCTACACCGTCACCATCACGCCCTTCACCGAGGACGGCAAGAAGATCGACCTCCCCGCGTGGCGGCGCTTCGTCGATTGGCAGATCAAACTCGGCGTGCCCGGCATCATCATCCTGGGTACCACGGGCGAGTTCCTGACCGTCAGCGATGACGAGCGCCGGCAGTTCGTCGAGGCCACCGTGAAGCACGTCGCGGGCCGCGTGCATGTCCTGGTCGGAACCATGAACGCTTATACGCCGCATGCGGTGCGCTACAGCCGCGAGGCCGAGGAGCTGGGCGCCGATGGGCTGATGATCATCCCTCCCTATTACTATACGCCGACCGAGGACGAGATCTTCGCCTACTACAAGGCGATCTGCGAAAAGGTCTCGATCCCGATCATGCTCTACAACAATCCCTTCACCTCCAATGTCGATATGTCCGCCAAGCTCGTTGCGCGGCTGACCAAGTCCTTCGAGCAGATCCGCTACATCAAGGAAGCAAGCCAGGACACGGCGCGCGTCTTCGACGTGATCGAAGAGACCAAGGGCGTGATGAACGTCTTCGCCGGCGAGCGTATCGTGGAGTCCTATCTCCTGGGCGCCGTCGGTTATGTCAATCCGTACGGCAACTACATTCCGCGCGCGTCCTACCGCATCTGCGATTTCATCACCGAGGGCCGTATCGAGGACGCCAAGAAGATCGAGCGTCTCATCAACAAGATGCAAGTCGTCATCAACGAGGGCCATCCGACCTATGGCCATCAGTGCTATTCCAAGGCGCTCGCCGCCGCGGCCGGCTATCCCGTCGGCGACGTGAGAGCGCCGCTCACCACCTTCAAGTCGCTGGGCAAGGAAGGCGAGGCCCGGCTGAAGAAGCTCAGGCCGATGATGAAGGAATTGGACGAGCTCATGGACAAGCTCGACGCGCGCGCCGGGACGGGTAGGGGCTTCCGCGTCGCCGCCGAGTAGCGTTCGCCGGTATCGTCGTGCTCGCGATGCTCCGGGCATCGTCGCCGCGTCTCCGTTGAGCGAGCCCAAGCTCTTCTCGCCGCTGGGCCTGCGCGGTCTCGTCTTGCGCAACCGAGCGGTGCTGTCTCCGATGTGCCAGTACCAGGCCGTCGAGGGCCGGATGCAGGATTGGCATTTTGCCCATCATGCCCGGTTCGCCGCGGGGGGATTCGCCGCGGCTTTCGTGGAGGCGACGGCGGTCACGCGGGACGGCCGGATCACCCATGGTTGCACCGGCATCTGGGATGACGGACAAATCTCCGGCCTCAAGCGCATCGCCGATCTCTATCGCGGTCATGGCACGGCGCCCGGCATCCAGCTCGGCCATGCCGGGCGACGCGCGAGCGCGCTCCGTCCCTGGGATGGCGCGTCGCCGATCAAGGACAAGGAGGGACGCGAGCCCGCCTGGCAAGCCGTCGGTCCCAGCGCCATTCCGGAGCGCGAGGGGTATCCCGCGCCACGCGAGCTGGCGCATCAAGAGATCGAGGAGCTGGTGGATGCCTTCGCGCAGGGAGCGCGCCGCGCGCTGGCCGCGGGCTTCGACATCGCCGAGATCCACGGCGCGCACGGTTACCTGATCCACTCTTTCTTCTCTCCCCATTCGAACCGCCGGACCGATGGCTTCGGTGGCAGTCGGGAAAAGCGGATGCGCTTTCCGCTCTTGGTGGCGGAAGCCGTCCGCAAGGTCTGGCCCGCGGATAAGCCGGTTTTCTACCGCGCCTCGGTCGTGGACAACGTCGAGAGCGGTCTCACCGTCGAGGACACCATCGCGTTGGCCCGCGCCTTGCGGGAGCACGGCATCGACCTGATCGATTGCTCGTCGGGCGGAATGTCGGGGGCGGCCACGCTGTCGACGAACAAGATCCGGCCGGGCTATCAGGTACCGCTGGCCGCGGCGGTCCGTCGCGGCGCCGATGTTCCGACCATGGCGGTGGGTGCGATCCTGGAACCGCGCCAAGCCGAGGCCATTCTTCGGGACGGCGACGCCGACCTGGTGGCGCTCGCCCGGCAGGCGATGGCCGAGCCCCACTGGCTCTACCGCGCGGCGCTGGAGCTGGGCCTAGCCAACCCCCACGCCGTGCTCACGCGGAACTATGCCTTTTATCTCGAGCGCCGTGCCGCGGCGCTGGAGCTGTGAGCGGGGCGCCCGCCGTCCCTTCCGGCGAGGGCGGACGTCTATCGCACGTACGTAGCGCCGTTGACATCGAGGGTGGCGCCGGTCAGATGCCGGCAGCGGCCGCTCGCGAGAAACGTCACGAGCTCGCCGATATCCGACGGTGGGACCCATTCGCCCATGGCGAGACTGGCGGTCACCGGCTCCTCGCCACCCTGGGTCGCGGCGAAGCTCTCGGACATGCGGGTGCGAACGACGCCCGGCGCCACGACGTAGGCGAGGATGTTCTGCTTGGCATAGCCGCGCGCGACGGTTTTGGTGGCCGCCATGATCCCCGCCTTGGACGCGGCATAGGCGATGGTCAACGGATTGGTCGAGCCGCGCTGGGCGTTCCAGCTCGAAATCGTGACGATGACGCCGCCGCCCGCGGACCGGAAGTGGCGCACGGCGCTGCGCAGGAGATCGGCGGGCGCCTTGACATTGACTTGCAGCGTCTCCGCCCATACCCGATCCCAGAGCTCGTCGGAATCGTCGATCCCGCCCTCCCACGCCATGATGGCGGCGTTGTTGACGAGGACGTCGATGCGGCCGCGCCAGGCGAGCGCCTCGCGCCAGAGCCGCGCCGTCTCTCCGGGCACCGCAAGATCGGCGGACAGCAGCTTGACGCGCTCGGCCGGAATGCCCGCCGTGGCTTTCTGCGCGCCCGCGTGGTCGGTGCCATAGTGCGCGATCACGTGGGCACCAGCGCGACCGATCGCGGCGGCAATCGCCGCGCCGATGCCTTTCGAGGCGCCGGTCACGAGAATAGTCTTGCCGTCGAGCTCGCTCATCCCGCACTCCTCCCGATTTTGATCCGGCGACAAGATACCATTGCAGATTGTCAATTGCCGCTCGGCCGCCACGGGTGCGAGCCCGCGCTTGCGGGCCCGGGCTCGCTTGCATGAATGCCTCCCTGAGAGGACGAGGCGGCGGCCTCTCCGATTCCGACGGGATCACGTTCGAGTTCGAGGGTGAGCGCTTGGTCGGCCGGCGCGGCGAGAGCCTTGCCGCGGCGCTTGCCGCCGCCGGCATCCGGGTGCTGCGGGTCACGCGGCGCGGAGAGCCTCGCGGCTTATTTTGCGGCATGGGTGTCTGCCAGGAGTGCCTGGTGGAGGTGGATGGCGTCTCCAACCAACGCGCCTGCATGACCAAGCTCGAGCAACCCGTGTCCGTGCGACGGCAACGCCATCTCGCGGCCGCGACGGCCCGCCGCGAGGGTGAGCCGACCCCGTCCAATGCAGCGGCCCCTTTGGAGTCGGATATTCTCGTGGTGGGCGGCGGCGCGGGCGGACTCAATGCCGCGCGCAGCGCGGCCCTCGCGGGTGCGCGGGTCGTGCTGGTCGACGAGCGGCCGCTGCCGGGCGGACAATATTATAAGCAGCCGCTCGCCATCCCGGCGCTCGCGAAAGAGCATTCGTCGGATCCGCAATTCTCGGGAGGGCGCGCCCTCATCGAAGCCACGGAAGCGGCCGGGGTGACGATGCTCCCCGGCGCCCGCGTCTGGGGCGCCTTCGAGCCGCTCGATCTCTTGATCGTCGATAACGGCGCGAGCCGGCTTTGCCGGCCGAAGCGGCTCATCGTCGCCGCCGGAGCCTATGAGCGCGGGTTGCCGATCCCAGGTTGGACATTGCCGGGGGTCATGACGACCGGTGCCGCTCAGACTTTGCTGCGCAGCTACCGCGTGCTGGCGGGCGCGCGCATCCTGATCGCGGGCAATGGTCCGCTCAACATTCAGGTGGCGCTCGAGCTGGCGCGGGCCGGCGCCGATGTTGTCGCAGTTGTCGAGCTCGCGGAGCGGCCGTCCGTCCGGATGCTTCCGGCGCTCGGCACGATGCTTGCCAGCACGCCCGCACTGGCGCTGCGGGGCGTTCGTTATTTGGCGGAGCTCAAACGGCGCCGGATTCCCGTGCTCTACAACAGCGTGCTCGCCGAAGTTAAGGAGCAGGGCGGCGGGCTCTCGGGCTTGGTGCAGCGCTGGCCTGTGGAGTCCGGAGACGCGGGCCGGCACTTCGAGGCCGATGCGATCTGCATGGGCTACGGCTTCATGCCTTCCAACGATATCCTGAGGGCGCTCGGCTGCGCGCATCGGTTCGATCCGGTCCGCGGCCACCTCGCGACGGAGCGCGATGTCGACCAGCGCACCAGCGTGGCCGAGATCTACGCCGTCGGCGATTGCGCGGGGCTTGGCGGCGCGCCGGCGGCCGAAGCAGAGGGAATCATCGCGGGCCTCGCCGCCGCGAGATCGCTCGGGTTTGCGCCGAGCGCGCCCGGCGATCAGGCGGACTCGCGAGCAAGGTCCGCGCTCGCGCGCCATCGTCGCTTCCAGGCGGGCCTCTGGCGGCTTTATCGGGCGCCGCGCTTCACGACCGAGCTCGCCACGGCCGAAACCCTCATCTGCCGTTGCGAGGAACTGACCTTGAGCGGGATCGAAACGGAAGCCGAGCCCGGCTTCGCCTCGATCGGAGCCGTCAAGCGGCGTACTCGAAGCGGCATGGGCCGCTGCCAAGGACGCTATTGCGGTCCGATTCTCGCCGCGCTCTCGGCGGTGCGCGAGGGCCGCGCCCTCGATGAAGCCGGCCACTGGGCCCCGCGCCCGCCCATCACACCGATCCGGATCGGAGATATTGTGGAAGACGCGAATTGAATCTCTAGCCGCTTTTCAGCCCCGGTTTTGCTGAAATGCGGGCTGGAGATGCCCGCGTCGCGCCGTCAATATTATGGGGATGCCGGTTGCCGCGAATGCGGTTGGGGGGAACGAGGGGGGATATGGTCTACGACTACGTGATCGTCGGCGGTGGCTCTGCCGGCTGTGTGCTTGCCAATCGCCTGTCCGCGGATCCCCGCATTACGGTGGCCCTCCTCGAGGCCGGCGTCGACACGCCGCCCGAGCATATCTCGGACCAGATCTACTCGCTGCCCTTCCTGCCTCATTACTTCGAGGAGGATTACTACTGGACGCGCATCCAGGCCTACATGGATCCGATCGGCAACCACGCTCTCTCCGAGATCGCGGCACGGATGCGCCCGCGACGCTACGAGCAGGCGCGGGTCATGGGCGGCGGCTCGACCGTCAACGGCCAGATCGCCATCCGGGGCCTGCCGTCCGACTACGATGAATGGGAGGCGCTGGGGGCGAAGGGTTGGTCCTATCAGGATTGCCTGCCGTTCTTCCGCAAGCTCGAGCGCGATCTGGACTTCGACGGGCCCTATCACGGCAAGGACGGGCCCATCCCGATCCACCGCACCTTCCCGAACGATTGGGGCGGGCTCTCGCTCGCCTTCCGCGACACCTTCGCCAAGAAGGGCATCCCGTATTTCGACGATTGCCATGCCGAGTTCGGCGACGGCTGCTTTCCATTTCCCAAGAACAATGTCTACGGCCACCGCGTCTCCGCCGCCTTGGCCTATCTCGATGGCGCGACCCGCCTGCGGGAGAATCTGCGGATCGTGCCCAAATGCCTGGTCGAGCGCATCGAGTTCGAGGGCAAGCGGGCGGTCGCGGTACGCGCGTCGCGAGACGGCACCGTCGAGCGGATCGCGGGCCGCGAGATCATCGTCTCCAGCGGCGCCCTTCACTCGCCGGCGCTCCTGATGCGCTCCGGCATCGGGCCGGAGGATCACCTGCGCGAGCACGGCGTCCCCATAGTGGCCGACCGCCCGGGTGTCGGGTCAAATTTGCAGGAGCACCCGCTGATCGGGATGGGTCTGCGCATCAAGCCCGAGGGCCGCTTGCCCGCAAGCCTGCGCAACAATTTCCTGCTTTGCATGCGCTTCAGCTCGGGCTATCCCGATTGTCCGCCGCAGGACATGAAGCTCTCGGTCTCGAACCGGTTTGCCTGGACCAAGGTGGGTTTTCAGCTCGGTACGATTCAGTTCGGGCCCAACAAAGCCTTCTCGCGCGGCTTCGTGCGGCTTCAGAACGCGGACCCTCGCGAGGAGCCGCTGATCGCGTTCAACCTGCTGTCGGACGCGCGCGATCTGCAGCGCATGATCAACGCCGCCCGCTTCGTCCATGGCGTGCTCAACACCTCGCCTGCCAAGGACATGATCGATTTCGCGTTCCCGGGCATCTATGCCGAGATGCAGCGCAACCTCACGACGCAGTCGCGGCGCAACGAGCTGCTGAGCGATGCCGCGGCCTGGCTCCTCGATCTCGGAGGACCCGCGCGCGAGTTCGTCATGCGGAACTTCATCGTCAAGTCGAAGCACGGCCTCGACGAGGTCATTCGAGACGAGACGCTTCTCGTCGAGTGGATTCGGTTGGGCGTGCAAGGAGACTGGCATGCCTGCTGCACCTGCAAGATGGGTGGGGCATCGGACCGCATGGCCGTGGTCGGACCCGATGCCCGCGTCCATGGCGTCGAGAACCTGCGCGTCGCCGATGCCTCGATCATGCCGAGCGTGCCCTGCGCCAACACCAACATCTCCACGATCATGATCGGCGAGAAGGTGGCGGACACGATCTTGCGATCGCGGCATTGATGGCAACGAGACGATACCCAAGGAAAGGCGGCAAGCCGAATGACTAAGCTTGGTCGGCGCTCCATCACCGTGATCGGCGCCGGAATCGTCGGTACGGTCTGCGCCAATTACCTTCTGCGCGACGGTCATGAGGTGACCTTGATCGACCGCCTCGGGCCGGGGGAGGCGACCTCCTTCGGCAATACCGGCGGGATCAGTCCCGCCTCGGTGGTGCCGGTCGCCTATCCTGGGATGGCCAAGGACATTCCGAAATGGCTCCTCGATCCCAACGGGCCGCTCTATCTCCATTGGTCCTACCTTCCGCATGTGCTGCCGTGGCTCATCAGGTTTCTGCGCGCCGGGCGACGCGACCGGGTCGAGCGCATCTCGAAGGCGCTGGCGAGCCTCAACATGCCGACCTTCGACGCCTATCGGCCTCTGCTCAAGGACGCGGGACTCGAGCATCTCTTCCACCAGACCGGGCAGCTCTTCGTCTACCGAAGCAAGGAAGGCCTCGAGCACGACCGCTTCGGCATCGACCTGAAGCGCGCCACGGGGCTGCGCGTCGACATCCTCAATGCCGACGAGATCCGGCAGCTCGAGCCCTCGCTCGCGCCGATTTTTTCCGCCGCACACTTCATCAGCGATCACGGCCACTGCAAGAATCCGTTCGGGCTGGTGCAGGGTCTCGCGGAGAATTTCGTGCGCCGGGGCGGCACGCTGCTGCGCGACGAGGTGCTGGGATTCGATATGGGCCCCCTGGGACCGAGCGCGGTCCTCACCCGCGACGGCCGGCGCGCCCTCGATCTGACCATCATCGCGGCCGGCGTCTGGTCGAACGCGCTGACGAAGCAACTGGGCTACGACGTGCCGATCGAGACCCACCGCGGCTATCACGTGACGCTGCCCGATCCCGGCGTGATGCCGCGGATCATGGTCCTGCCCATGGACTACAAGATCGCCATCACGCCGATGGAGATGGGTCTCCGATTGGCCGGCACGGTCGAGCTCGCGGGCGTCGACGCGCCACCCAACTACGCGCGCGCGCGGAACCTCTTGCGCATCGGCCGCGAGATCTTTCCGAGCCTCAAGACCGAAGGCTACACCCATTGGATGGGCAACCGTCCGTGCTTCCCGGACAGCCTTCCGGCGCTGGGCCCGGTGCCCGGCTTCCCAAAGGTCTATGTTGCCTTCGGACACGGGCATCAGGGGCTGCTTGGCGCCTCGCAAACCGGCAAGGTGATGGCGGAGCTGATCGGCGGCCGCGCTCTCTCCATGGACCTGACGCCCTTCCGCATCGACCGGTTCGTACGCGCATAGCGTATCGACCGCACCACGACCTGGCGCGCGCCTTGACAGCTTTTGGCTCGGCCCATAGCGTTTTGCATTCCGGACCTGCATTCCGAAAACCGGTACACTGTTTGGGGGACGACGATGCGCGACCCGCGGTTCGATATCCTGTTCGAGCCGGTTCAGATCGGTCCCGTGGTGGCCAAGAACCGGTTCTACCAGCCGCCGCATTGCAACGGCATGGGAAGCTGGCGGCCGCAGGCCCACGCGGCGATGCGCGGGGTCAAGGCCGAGGGCGGCTGGGCCGTGGTCAATACCGAGCATTGCTCGATACATCCGACCTCGGACGTGGTGCCGGAGGTTCTGCACGCGCTCTGGGATGACGCCGACATTCCCTACCTCGCTCTGATGTGCGAGGCGGTGCATGCCCACGGCGCGCTGGCGGGCGTCCAGCTCGCCTATGCCGCCTACTACAACTCGAACCGCTACAGCCGAGAGGTGCCGATGGGGCCGGTGGCCCGGCCGGTCGACAGCTACTATCCCGTCCAAGTGCGTCAGATGGACAAGGCGGACATCCGCAACCTCCGGCGCTGGTGGGGCGATGCGGCGCGGCGCGCGCGCAGGGCCGGATTCGACATCGTCAATGTCGATGCGAATTTCTCGACCGTCGCCTTTCAGTTCCTTTCGCCGCGCAACACTCGGACGGACGAGTATGGCGGTCCGCTCGAGAACCGCGTGCGCCTCCTGCGCGAGCTCATCGAGGTGACCCAGGACGCGGTGCAGGGCGCGTGCGGCGTCAGCGTTCGGCTGATCATCGACGAGATGTTCGGGCCCCTTGGGCTGCAAGCGCACGAGGACGGCATCGGCGCGATCGCGCTCCTCGGCGATCTCCCGGATCTCTGGGATATCGTGGTCGGCACTTGGGCCGACGACTCCCCGACATCGCGCTTCGCCCCCGAGAATGCCCACGAGCCCTTCCTCAAGGGCATCAAGGCCGTGACCAAGCGGCCGGTGGTGGGCGTCGGCCGTTTTACCTCGCCCGACACCATGGCCGCGCTGGTTCGGCGCGGCATCCTCGACATGATCGGCGCGACGCGGCCGTCGATCGCCGATCCCTTCCTGCCGAAGAAGATCGAAGAAGGGCGCGAGGACGACATCCGCGAATGCATCGGCTGCAACATCTGCGCGTCGAGCCATTTCCAGATGACCAACCTGCGCTGCACGCAGAACCCGACCATGGGCGAGGAATGGCGAAAAGGTTGGCATCCCGAGCGGATCACGCCCAAGGCCTCGGAGGACTCGGTGCTGGTCGTGGGCGCGGGTCCCGCCGGTCTCGAGTGCGCGAGGGCGCTGGGTCAGCGCGGCTATCGCGTCACCCTGGCCGAGCGCGAGAAGCAGCTCGGCGGCCGGGTCACCCGCGAGGCGAGCCTGCCGGGATTGCGCGAATGGCTTCGGGTGCGCGACTGGCGCGTGGGTCAGCTCCGCAAGCACGCCAATGTCGAGATCTATATGGAGAGCGATGTCACGCCCGAGACGGTGCTCGAGCTCGGTGCCCGCCATGTCGTGCTCGCGACGGGAGCGCGGTGGCGCGCCGATGGAGTGGGTCGCGCCGCTCACTTGCCCGTGCCGATCGAGGTGGGCACGGCGGTGTTCACGCCGGACGAGCTGATGGACGGGCGGAGCATCGCCGGCCCCGTCTTGGTCTTCGACGACGATCACTATTATATGGGTAGCCTGGTCGCCGAGACGCTCGCGCGGGCGGGCACCGAGGTCACGCTGGTGACGCCGGCACCGGAGGTCGCGGCCTTCACGGCATCGACACTCGAGCTTCGCCGCATCGCGCAGCGCTTGGACGAGCTCAAGGTGCGGATGATCACGCACCATGCGCTGGCTCGCGCGGGGGCGGGCGAGGCGCAGCTGCTGCACGTCCACACCGGCCGTACAATGGGCTTGGCCGCTTCTGCCATCGTGATGGTGACGGCGCGCTTGCCGGAGGATCGCCTCCATCGCGCGCTCGAGGCGATGCCGGAGCGGCTCGCGGAGGCCGGCGTCAAATCCGTCACCCGCATCGGCGACTGCCTGGCGCCGGGGGCGATCTTTCATGCGGTCTATGCCGGGCATCGCTATGCGCGCGAGCTCGACGCGCCCGCCGCCGAGATCGCCTTTCAGCGCGAGCGGGTCCTGCTTTGAGCGATAGACCCAGCGCGCAGCGGAAGGCCGAGCGCCGCCCGCGGGGCCAGAGCGACCGTCCGCTCGAGCGCTACCTGCGTATCCTCGAGATCACCGCCGGCTTCTCCGGCGGTATCAGCCTCTCCCGGTTCGCCGAGATACTCGACCTCCCGAAGACGACGGTGCATCGCCTGGCGCGCAACCTGGTCGAGGTTGGGATGCTCGCCACGGATGAGACCGGCCGATACCGGCTGGGTGACCGTTTCGCGCGCCTCGCTTATGCCGGCACGCCGGACGAGTGGATCACCTCGATGAGCCATACGTTCCTAAAGGATCTCGTCGAGGAAACGGGGCAAGCGTGCTTCATCGCCAAGCTCACCGACAACAAGATCCGTTCGGTCGCGATGGTCGCGCCCGACAATCTGGTGCGCGGCTATGTGATTCCCGGGCGCGAGTTGTGGCCTCACGCGGCGGCGTCGGCGAAGGCGATCCTGGCCTACCAGAGCGATGCGGTGATGAAGGCCGTGCTGCCGTCGCCCTTGCCCCGTCTCACGGATCGCACCAAGACGCGGCTCAAGGACTTGCAGGCCGAGCTCGAGATCGTCCGCGAGCGGGAGTTGGCGCTCTGCGTCGGCGAGGATGTCGAGGGTTTCGCGGGCATCGCGTCGCCGCTCCTGCGGCCCGGGTTCGATGTCCTCTATAGCGTGGCCATCACCGGTACGATCGAGACGCTGATCAATCGCGGCCTCGCTCAATTCGAAAAGCGCCTGCGGGCATGCGCGGCGCGGTTGTCTCGAGCGATCGAGGAACGCTCGCCCGACCAAACGCGCGCTCCGGCGCGCCGCGTGGTGGCGGCTGCAGCTGCAGCACGAGGAGGACAGAGAGCGTGACCATCAGTGTCGGTGTCGACGTCGGCGGAACCTTCACGGATTTCCTGATGATCGACGGGGCGCGGCGGGAATACCGCGTCGCCAAGCTGCCGACCACCGCCGATCGGACTGTCGGGTTTATCAACGGCATCGCGGCGCTCGACGTGGCCCCCGCCGCCATCGACTGGCTGGTGCATGGCACGACGGCCGGGACCAACGCGCTCCTCGAGCGCAAGGGCGCGCGGTGCGGTCTCATCACGACGCGGGGATTTCGCGACGTGCTCGAGCTCGGCCGCCGCACCCGGCCGCACGCCTATGGGCTCTCCGGCAGCTTCGAGCCGCTGATTCCGCGCGAGCACCGCCTGGAGGTCGGCGAGCGCATGGACGCGAGGGGCCGCGTCGTGGAGCCGCTCGACGAGGCCGAGGTGCGCGCCGCCGTCACGACGCTGCTCGCCGCCGGCGTCGAATCCCTGGTCATTCATTTCATGCACTCCTACGCCAATCCGGCTCACGAGGAGCGGTGCCTCGAGATCGCGCGGCCGCTCTGGCCCAACCAGAGCATCGTGGCGGGCCACGCCATCATTCGCGAGATCCGCGAATTCGAGCGCGGCTCGACCGCGGCGATCCACGGCGCCATTCGGCCGATCGTGACGCGCTACATCGAGGACGTGGCCGAGCGGCTCCGCGGCAACGGGTTCCGCAAGGACTTGCTGGTGATGCAGGCGAACGGCGGCATGATGAGCGCCTCGGTAGTGGGCGAGAACGCCGTCCAGACGGTGATGTCGGGGCCGGCCGCGGGTGTGCTGGCGGCGGCCGAGATCGCCAAGGCGGCCGGCATCCGAAACGTCATCACGGCGGATATGGGCGGCACCAGCTTCGATGTCGCGGTGATCGTCGACGGCAAGCCGCTCGTCAATACCGAGAAGGATCTCGCCTACGGCGTGCCGATCCGCATCCCCATGATCGACATCCACACGATCGGCGCCGGCGGCGGCAGCATCGCCCGCGTCGACGCCGCGGGGATGCTGCGGGTGGGACCGGAGAGCGCCGGGTCGTTTCCGGGGCCGATCGGCTACAACCGAGGCGGCGAGCTTCCGACCATCACCGACGCCAATCTGCTTCTCGGCCGCCTCAATCCCGGAGTGGTCACGGGCTCCGATACCCCTGCGCCGATCGAGCGCATCGAGGCGGCGATCGAGGCCCGCGTCGGCCGTCCGCTGGGATTGCCGGCGATCGAAGCCGCCGCCGCCGTCATCGACGTGGCGGTGGCGGGGCTGGTGGGCGCGATCCGCCTGGTCGCGATCGAGAAGGGCCACGATCCCCGCGACTTCGCGCTGCTGCCGTTCGGCGGAGCGGGGCCGCTCCATGCCGTGACGATCGCGCGCGAGCTCGGCATTCCCCGGGTCATCGTGCCGAGCCTGCCCGGGCTCACCTCGGCCCTGGGCTGCGTGCTCGCCGACGTGCGCCACGATTTCGTGCGCACGCTCAACCGCCCCTTCGCCGGCCTCGATGCCGCCGAGATCGATGCGGTCTTCGCAGATCAGGCGGCGGCGGGGCGCGCCCTCCTTGCGCGCGAGCGCGTCGAAGTCGAGCGGATCGAGCTCCGGCATGAGGTCGACGTGCTCTATCGCGGCCAATCCCATGTCATTCGACTCTCGGTCGAGAGCCCCGGTTTCGACAAGGACAATGTGCTTGTTGACTTCATGCGGTACTACAAGGAGCGCTTCGGCATCTCCTTGCCGGAGATGGTGCCCATGCTGGTCAATGCCCGCAGCACCGTTGTGGGCGTGCGTGAGGCCGTCGATCTCGGCATGTTCCGGCCGCGGCGCGGCGGAACCATCGAGACCGCGCTGGCGGGCGAGCGTCGAGCCTATTTCGCGGGCGCTTGGCGCCCCACCAAGATCTACCGCCGGGAGAAACTTCCGCCGGGAGCGCGGCTTGCCGGTCCCGCGATCGTCGAGCAACTGGACTCCACCCTCGTGCTCGATCCCGGCGCTCAGGCCGAGGTGGACGAACTCGGGAACATCCTCGTCACCGTCGGCTCCCAGGAGAGCTCTCCATGACCATCGATCCCGTCACCCTCACGGTCATCGAGAAGGGGCTGCAGCAAGTCTGCAGCGAGATGGACCTGGTCCACGAGAAAACCTCCTTCTCGCCGGTCATCTCGGAATCCTTCGACCGCTCCAACGGGATCTACGCCAAGGAGAACGGTGACGTGATCGCCCAGGGCGAGCTCGGCCTGCCGATCTTCATCGGCGTCATGCAGGAGACAAGCCGCGGCGTGATCGCGGAGCGACGCGATCTCGAGGAGGGGGACGTCGTTCTGGTCAACGATCCCTACCTCGGCGGCACGCATCTCATGGACGTGAAGATGGTGCGCCCGTTCTTCTATCGGGGCGAGCTCTGGTGCTACCTGTCGAATACGGGTCACTGGCCCGACACCGGCGGCATGGTGCCCGGCGGCTTCAACAGCACCGCCACGGAGATTCATCAGGAGGGGTTGCGCATTCCGCCGGTGAAGCTGGTGCGGCGCGGCCAGATGGATGACGACATCATCCGCATGGTGCTGGCCAACATCAGGGTCGCTGAGG
Organism: Allostellaceae bacterium; assembly: GCA_035604335.1. Taxonomy (GTDB): domain Bacteria; phylum Pseudomonadota; class Alphaproteobacteria; order ATCC43930; family CGMCC-115725; genus DASZHJ01. Next base: position 16,572 of record DATNIT010000052.1, read on the forward strand.
AGCGGATCGGCGACATCAAGGCGCAGATCGGCGCGCTCACCACCGGGGCCCGGCGTCTCACGCTTCTCCTCGACCGCTATGGGCGCGAGATCGTGGATCAGGCGATCGCCGAGCTTCGGCGGCGCTCCGAGCGGATGATGCGCGCCCAGATCGAATCGATTCCGGACGGCCGGTACGAGAGCGTCGCCTATCTCGACAGCGACGGGGTGGTGAACGAGCCCCTGGAGATCCGCCTTGCGGTGACGGTCGAGGGCTCGAGCATCGGCTTCGATTTCACGGGCTCCAGCCCGCCTTGCGCGGGGCCTCTGAACTCGGTCTGGGCTACGACGCTCTCGTCGGTCTATGTGGCGATGAAGCACATCTTTCCGGATATCCCCATCAACGCCGGCTGCTTCGCGCCGATCACGGTCAAGCCGCCCAAGGGCACTTTTCTTTTCGCGGAATATCCCCGCCCGGTCGCGGGCTGCGCCGCCGAGGTGTCGCAACGGATCATCGAGGCGGTGTTCCTGGCGCTGGCCAAGGCCATACCGGAGCGGCTTTTCGCGGCGCCCGCGGGCACCAGCGGCAACTTCAGCCTCGGCGGCTACGATCCCGAGGAGCGGCGCAACTACGTCATGTACTTCTTCTCCGGCGGCGGCTACGGCGGCTGGTGGGCGGGCGACGGCATCAGCAACGGCTGCTCGACCATCGGCATCTCCAAGACCCAGCCCATCGAAGTGCTGGAGCAGCGCTATCCGATCCTGTTCGAGACCTATGCGCTGCGCGAGGGCTCCGGCGGCGCCGGCAAGTTCCGCGGCGGCTTCGGCGTGAGCTATCGCGTGAAGATGCTGCGGGGCGAGGGAAAGGCGTCCTTTCTCATGGAGCATGGGCGCTTCGGCCCGCCCGGTCTGCTCGGCGGCAAGCCCGGCGCGCCCAACGCCATCCACTTGCGCCAAGGCAACAAGGACACGGTGCCGGAGCATCTTTCCAAGGGCGAGGGCTACGTGCTCAAGGCCGGGGACTATCTTGCCGTGGACACGCCGGGCGGCGGCGGTTATGGCGACGCCAGGGAGCGCGCGCCGGATCTCGTCGAGCGCGATCGCCGGGCCGGCTACTATCCGAACTGAGGGATCGAGGGACCATGGACAAATTCATCATCTTCGAGAAGCGCGGCGACATTGCGGTCATCACGTTCAATCGGCCGGCTATCCTCAACGCATGGCATACGCCCATGCGGCTCGAGGTCACCGAGCGGCTCAAGCAGTGCAACGCCGATCTGGCGGTGCGCGCGGTCATCATGACGGGCGCCGGCGACCGGGGTTTCTGCGCCGGGCAGGACTTGAACGAGACGAAGCAGCTTCAGGGCGGCGAAGGCGGCGTCGCCTGGGCCGCGAGCTGGCCGCCGTTCTACGACGCGCTCCGCGGGATGGAGAAGCCGGTGGTCGCCGCGTTGAACGGGGTCGCCGCCGGCTCCGCCTTTCAGTGGGCGATGATGTGCGACGTCCGGGTCGGCCACAAAGGCGTGACGATGGGACAGCCGGAAATCAATTCCGGCATCGCGTCGACGCTGGGGCCTTGGCTCATGATCGAGCGCATCGGCTGGTCGCGGATGGTCGAGCTCACCCTATCCGGGCGGATGATGGACGCCGCCGAGTGTCACCATATCGGCCTCATTCATTATCTCGTGCCGCAATCCGAGGTAATGGCGAAGTCCCTCGAGGTGGCGGCGCACTTGGCCGCGAAGCCGCCCATCGCCATGAAATTGAACAAGCAGCACTTCCGTACGCTATCCGAGCCCGCCTACCGCCTCGGCGTCGAGGAAGGGCGGCGCATCCAACGCGAGGCCTATGCGAGCGGCGAGCCGCAGGAGTGGATGAAGAAATTCTTCGAGGAGCGCGAGCGGCGCAAGCGCACATGATCGGGCGCGGGCCCGCTCTTATTCCAGGAGCGCTTGCCCCAGCCACCGGGCGAGGGCGCGCTCTCGGATCAGCACGGTGATGCCGAAAACGCCCACGATGTTGCCGGGATGGATCAACGCGATGCGGTCGCTCCGCCGCTCGCGCCCTGGCCGGACGCCGGCGACCAGCTCGGAGAGCTCGGTGTCGTAAGGACCTGCATGGGCGAGACGGCCGTCCGCGTACTGCGCGACGGCTTGAGGCCGATCATCCGTGACCAGGCGCTCGAGGCGCTCGAAGCCCGGCAGCCAGCTGCGCCCGCCATCGATGGCGCTGACGAAGGCTCCCTCGGAGATCCAGGCGGGATCGAGGAAGGCTTTCTGCCCGGGTCCGCTCGGCACGCTGGTCACGATGATGTCGGCGCCGCGGATCGCCGCCTCGGGGTCGCTTGGGATGACGGCCTTGAGCTGACGCTCGGTCGCCAACGCGGCGAAGGCGCGGATCGAGGCTTCGGTCCGGCCGACGATGCGGACCTCGCGCAGAGGAAAGGCCTTGGCGAGCGCGTCCAGATTGAGCCGTGCCTGCAAGCCCGCCGCGACGACGGTGACGACGCGGCTCTCGGGCCGGGCGAAGCGCCGCGCGGCCAGCAACGTGATGCCGGCCGGCAGGATCGAGGACGTGAAGGAGCCGTCGATCAGCGCCAAGGGCGCGCCGGCGCGGTAATCGCCGAGCAACTGCAGGGTACGGTAATGGGGCGCGCCTGGTGGCACGAAGTCGTGCGACGTCCCGAGGATGCTGTGGAAGATCGAGAGATTGCGCTCCGCCCAAGCGGCATGGGTCGCGATCAGGAAGATGCCGTCGGGCTGACTGATCGTCGCCTTGGGCTTCCAGACGATGCGGCCCTCGTGCCCGGCGAGGAAGGCCGCCTCCAGCGCGGATACGACGTCCTCGATCCCGATATTCAGCGACACTATGTCCTTGCGCGAGATGTATCGCATGATTGGGCCTCTCGACCGACTGGGCCGGCGGAACTAGCCGCGCCCGCGAACCATCCAACGGCGCGATGCGAACAGCCGCATGAACAGCATGCCCAGCAGGAGCGCGGCGATCAGCAGCGTGGACGCCGAGGCGATGGTCGGGCGCACCTCCGTCGTCAGGAACTGGAACATCTGCACCGGCAGAGTCTGCAGGAGCGCGCCGCCGACGAACAGCACGATCACCACCTCGTCCCAGGAGGCGAGGAAGGCGAACAGCGCGGCGCCGAAGATGCTCGGCGCGATCAAGGGCATGGTGACCTTGTAAAAGGCCTTGATCCGGCTCGCGCCTAGGCTCACCGCGGCATCCTCGAGATTGGGATCGACGGACTTCAAGGCATTCTCGAGGATGAACACCGGGAAGGGCAGGGCCAAGACGGTGTGGGAGAGCAGCAGGCCCCAGAAGCTGCCGACGAGATCGAGCCGCGTCATGATGTCGAACAGCGCGATCGCGGTCACGATCACCGGCACGATTAGCGGCGAGAGCGCCAAGGCCCGGATCAATCCCTTGCCGTATTTGACGAAGCGGACCATCGCGACCGCCGTTCCCAGGCCCAACAGCGTCGAGAGGATCGCCACCGCGATCCCGAGCTTGATGCTCAGCCAGAGGGATCGGAGCCAGTCCGGATCGCCGAAGAAATCCCGGTACCAGCGCAGGGACAGGCTGGCCGGCGGAAATTGCAGGACCGCGCTCGGGCTGAAGGATTCCGGTATCACGACCACCAGCGGGAAGATCAGGAACGCCAGCACCGCGACGGTCAGAACCCAGAGGCCGACCGTCACCGCGCCCATGAGGAGGGATCGGCCGATCACTTGCGGAGCCCTCCCACGAGGATCCGCTCGGTGCCGAAAATCCGGTCGAGCACGAAGAAGAGACCCACGGTCACCAGCAGCAGCACCATCGACATGGCGGCGGCCGCGCCCCAATCGAGCACGCCGATCTCCTGGCGCACGAAGGTCGCGATGGTGACGTCGCGCCCGCCGCCCAGCACCGCCGGTGTCACGAAGAAGCCGAGCGAGATGATGAACACGAGAAGCGTGCCGGCGTAGGTGCCGGGCATGGACAGCGGCAGGAAGACGCGCCGGAAGCCGACGAAGGGGCTGGCGCCGAGGCTGGTCGCGGCATCGATGAGCGAGCGGTCGATGCTGACCATCTGCGAGTAAAGCACGATCACCATGTAGGGCAGCATCACATGGACCATGCCGATGATGACGCCGAGCCGATTGAACAGCAGGCTGAGCGGGTGCTGGATGACGCCCCAGTCGGTGAGATAGGAATTGATGACGCCGGCGTCGCCCAGGATGATCGTCCACGCGTAGAGCCGGGCCAGGATCGCCGTAAAGAACGGGATCATGCAGAGACCGAGGAGCGGCTGCGCCCAGCGCTTGGGCAGCCGCGCCAACTGATAGGAGAACGGATAGCCCACGAGCAGACAGACCGCCGTCGTCCAGGCCGCGATCTCGAAGGTATTGATCAGGATGTTGCGGAAGGCTTGTGACCGCCACAGCGCCGCATAGTTGGCAAACCCCAGCTGCGGATCGGTGAAGCTCCGCGACAGCACGACCGCTAGCGGATAGATGAAAACGGCGAACAGCAGGGCCAGCGTCGGCAACAGCAGAAGCAACCCGCTCATGCTGCTCAGGTCGATCCGAAACGGCCGGCGCGTCATCGCCGGCGCGTCGTCGAAGCCCGAATTGGTCATCGATGCGGCGTTCCGAGGTGGCACGCGGGCGGCGTTGCCGCCGCCCGCGCTGCCTGCGGGCCGATCCGG